>NZ_JBJJTJ010000030.1:0-44073 GCF_054177765.1 Modestobacter lacusdianchii
TCGGCGAGGGGCACCCGGGCGGCCAGGGTGGCCGGGACGTCTTCCACCTGCCGGGCGGTGCCCCCGGTTATGCCGCCGGAGCCCCGGGCCAGCCGGGCGCCGCGGGCGGCGACGGCACCGGCCGGCGACTCGTCCCGGTCCTCGGTCCACACGTCGCCGAGCAGCGCGGCCCCGGCGTCCTCGGGTGCCCGGTCCCAGCTCAGGCCCACGGTGCTCGGGCCGGGCGCGTCCTCGGGCGGCACCCGAGGTGCGGGTCGGGCTGGCGGCGGCGGAGGCGGCACCGGTGGCTGGCCGATCCGGACGACCGGCCCGTCGTCGTCCTGGCGTGGTCCGACGTCGTCGGCCGGTCGCGGGACACCGGCGACGCCGGTCCGGCTGCGGGCACGCTCACGCCCCGGGCCGGGCGGCTCGGGGCGGTGCGGGTCGGGGGTCACCAGCGATCGTCCGGGTTCGACTCAGACGTCGAGGAGCTCGGTCTCCTTGTTCTTCATCGCCTCGTCGATGCTGGCGACGTGGGTGGCGGTGAGGTCGTCCAGCTCCTTCTCGGCGCGCCGCACCTCGTCCTCGCCGGCCTCGCCGTCCTTGGCGATGCGGTCCAGCTCCTCCTTGGCCCGCCGGCGCACGTTCCGGATCGCGACCTTGGCGTCCTCGCCCTTGGACCGGGCGACCTTGACCAGGTCGCGACGGCGCTCCTCGGTCAGCTGGGGGAACACGACGCGGATCAGCGACCCGTCGTTGGTCGGGTTCACGCCCAGGTCGGAGTTGCGGATCGACTTCTCGATCGCCTGCAGCTGGGTGGCGTCGTAGGGCTTGATGACCGCCATCCGCGCCTCGGGCACGGTGATCGAGGCCATCTGCGGCACGGGGGTGGGTGCGCCGTAGTAGTCGACGACGATCTTGTTGAACATGGACGGCGCGGCGCGGCCGGTGCGCACGGAACCGAGGTCCTCGCGGGCGACCGACAAGGCCTTGTCCATCCGCTCCTCGGCGTCGAGCAGGGTGTCGTCGATCACGGGTTCTCTCCTCCTGCGGCAGCTGCCGCCGTGCTGGCCGGGGTCTGGTGCGGGGGGACGGCGTCCGGCGTGCGCCGCCCGGGTCAGGAGCCGACCGGTCAGGCCCGCTCGCTGATCAGGGTGCCGATCCTCTCACCTGCCACTGCCCGCGCGATGTTGCCGTCACGCAGCAGGTTGAACACGACGATCGGCATCTGGTTGTCCATGCACAGGCTGATCGCCGTGGCGTCGGCGACCTTGAGCTGCTTGGCCAGCACCGTGCCGTAGTCCAGGTCGCGGTACATCGTGGCCGCCGGGTTGGTGCGCGGGTCGTCGTCGTAGACGCCGTCCACCCCGTTCTTGGCCATCAGGAGCACCTGGCACTCGATCTCCAGGGCCCGCTGGGCAGCGACGGTGTCGGTGGAGAAGTACGGCATGCCGGCGCCGGCGCCGAAGATGACCAGCCGGCCCTTCTCCATGTGCCGGATCGCCTTGCGCGGGATGTAGGGCTCGGCGACCTGCCCCATGGTGATCGCGGTCTGCACGCGGGTCTCGAGGCCGGCCTTCTCGCAGAAGTCCTGCAGCGCGAGGCAGTTCATCACCGTGCCGAGCATGCCCATGTAGTCGGCGTGGCTGCGGTCCATGCCGGCCTGGGAGAGCTCGGCGCCGCGGAAGAAGTTGCCACCGCCGACGACCACGGCGACCTGCGTGCCGGCGCCCACGACGGCGGCCAGCTGCTCGGCCATGCTGCGGATGATCTCCGGGTCGACACCGACCTTGCCGCCACCGAACGCCTCCCCGGAGAGCTTGAGGAGCACCCGGCGGTAGCCGGAGCCGTCGAGCGGGGCGAAGGCGGTGGGGGCGGACTTGAGCGCCCCCTGGGTGGCGGGCTGGGTGTCGGTCACGAGCGTCCCTCGGTTCGGTGTCGGGTGGATCGATCCTGCCCCATCCCGGCGCGGGTCTGCCGCGCTGCCGGGCCTGGACAGGCCACCGGCCCCGTCCTCCGGGTGGAGGGAGCGGGGCCGGTGGGTGTCACGGGCGATCAGGCCTGGTCAGGCCTGGCCGACCTCGAAGCGGGCGAACCGGTCGACGGTCAGGCCGGCGTCGGCGATGACCTGCTTGACGGTGCGCTTCGGCTCGGTGATCGAGGGCTGCTCGAGGAGGACGAAGTCCTTGAAGTAGGCGTTGACCCGACCCTCGACGATCTTGCTGATCGCCTGCTCGGGCTTGCCCTCCTCCTTCGCCGTCTGCTCGGCGACCCGGCGCTCGGTCTCGACCGCGTCGGCCGGGACGTCCTCGCGGGTCAGGTAGCGCGGCCGGGCGGCGGCGATGTGCATCGCCAGCGAGCGGGCCGCGTCCTCGTCGCCGCCGGAGTACTGCACCGCGACACCGATGGCCGGGGGCAGGTCGGTGGCGCGCTTGTGCAGGTAGACCGCGGTGGTGCCCTCGAAGGTGACGAACCGGGACAGCACGAGCTTCTCGCCGATGCGGGCCGACTCGGACTCGATCAGCTTCTCGACCGTCTGGCCCTCGACCTCGGTGGCCAGCAGGGCGGCGACGTCGGCCGGCTTCTCGGCCAGGACGACGTCGAGCAGGCGCTCGGCGAGCTTGACGAAGTCGGCGTTCTTGGCGACGAAGTCGGTCTCGCAGTCGAGCTCGAGCAGCGCGCCGTCGCGGCTGACCACGACGCCGTTGGTGGTGGAGCGCTCCAGGCGCTTGCCCACGTCCTTCGCGCCCTTGACGCGGAGGAACTCGATGGCCTTGTCGTAGTCGCCGTCGGCCTCGGTCAGGGCCTTCTTGGAGTCCATCATGCCAGCGCCGGTGGCGTCACGGAGACGCTTCACGTCGGCTGCGGTGAAAGCAGGCATGTCACTTCCTCTGATCTGGTGGTGGTGCGGGGCGCGGACCCCGCGAGGTGAGGTGCCGGCCGGAGCCGGGCATGCGGCGGCGCCGCCCTCCCCGCGGTCAGGCGGGGAGGAGCGGCGCCGACCGGTCAGCCGTTCTGCGCGCCCTGGGTGCCGGTGCTCTGGTCACCGGTGGCGGGGACGCCCTCGACCGGGGCGACCTCGTCGGCCGTGACGGCCGGCGGGGCGGCCGGGGTCTCGGGCAGCTCGGTGGCGGTGGCCGGGGCGGCGGCGTCGGCGGTGCCACCGGTCAGCAGCTCGCGCTCCCAGTCGGCCAGCGGCTCGGCGGCGGCCGGGGCCTCGGCGCCGTCCTCGCCGCGACCGGCGTTGGCCTGCGCGGCCGAGCGGGCCATCAGGCCCTCGGCGACGGCGTCGGCGATCACGCGGGTCAGCAGCGCGGTGCTGCGGATGGCGTCGTCGTTGCCCGGGATCTTGTAGTCGACCTCGTCGGGGTCGCAGTTGGTGTCGAGGATCGCGACGACGGGGATGCCCAGCTTCCGGGCCTCACCGACGGCGATGTGCTCCTTCTTGGTGTCCACGATCCAGACGGCGCTGGGCACCTTCTGCATGTCGCGGATGCCGCCGAGGGAGCGCTCGAGCTTGGCCTTCTCGCGGGAGAGGACCAGCTGCTCCTTCTTGGAGAGGCTGACCAGCGCACCGGTCTGCTCCAGGTCCTCGAGCTCCTTGAGCCGGGCGAGGCGCTTGTAGACGGTCTGGAAGTTGGTGAGCATGCCGCCCAGCCAGCGCTGGTTCACGTAGGGCATGCCGACGCGGGTCGCCTGCTCGGCGATGACCTCCTGCGCCTGGCGCTTCGTGCCGATGAACATGATCGAACCGCCGTGGGCCACGGTCTGCTTGACGAACTCGTAGGCCTGGTCGATGTAACCCAGCGTCTGCTGGATGTCGATGATGTAGATGCCGTTGCGCTCGGTGAAGATGAACCGCTTCATCTTCGGGTTCCAGCGACGGGTCTGGTGCCCGAAGTGGACCCCGCTGTCGAGCAGGTTCTTCATGCTGACGACTGCCACGTGGCGCCGCCTTCCTTCTCGTGCGCGGGCGGCCAGGGGCCGCTGCCGCGCTGCTCGGTTGTCGCGGGCGCACCGGGAGGTGCCCCGCCCTGGTGTCCGACCGCGCCACCGAACCCGCCCGGAGGGGCGGGACCGAGGTGGCGACTGCCCCGCTGGGCTCGCCAGGTGCGCGAGCAGCGGGAAGAGGACACGCGAAGTCGATCCGCCGGAGGCGGACCGCAGGACCAGCATACGCCCTGCCCAGCGGCGGCTCGACCAGGTCGTCCCCAGGTACGCCGGCCGTCCACAGCCGTGCTCCGTGGCGCCCACCGCCGGCATCCGGCCGGCATGGTCCAGCCGTGCTCCTCCCCCGGCCGCTCGTCGTGTGCCTGGTGGTCTGTGCCCTGGTCAGCGGGCAGCCCGCCCCAGCCGGTGCCGCCCCACCGACACCGGAGGCCGCGCCGGCCGCCAACGCCCTCTGGAACTGGCCGCTGGTCGCCGGACCGATGGTCACCCGCCCCTTCCAGGCGCCACCGAGCCCCTATGCCGCCGGGCACCGAGGCGTCGACCTCGCCGGTGCCGCCGGCCAGCCGGTGCTCGCCGCCGGGGCCGGCACGGTCGCCTTCGCCGGCATGGTCGCCGGGCGACCGGTGGTCAGCGTCGACCACCCGAACGGCCTGCGGACGACGTACGAGCCGGTGCGACCGGGGGTGGCCGCCGGCCAGCCGGTGTCCCGCGGCTCGCCGCTGGGGGTGCTCGACGGCGGCCACGGGGGCTGTCCGGTCGAGGCGTGCCTGCACTGGGGGCTGCGGCGGGGCGAGGTCTACCTGGACCCGTTGTCCCTGCTCCGGCCGCCACGGGTCCGGCTGCTGCCCTGGCCCTGATCGACCTGGCCCTGATCGGCCTGTGCCCTGATCGGCCTGTGCCCTGATCGACCTGTGCCCTGATCGACCTGTGCCCTGATCGACCTGTGCCCTGATCGACCTGTGCCCTGATCGACCTGTGCGGAGGCCGTACCGGCCAGGTGTCCCCGGCCAGGTGCCCGGCGTGCACGTGTGCCCGGCGCGACCGGCAGCCACATCGACGGCCGGCCGCCCTCAGCCCTGGTCGAGGCCCGATGGGCACGCCCCGGGCGTCCGCCGCGGAGCACCGCATCGGACGGGTGCGGTGCGGCCGCCGTTGACCGGGGCGCGCCGGCGCTACCGTCCTGCTGTGCGATTCCGACGCAAGCGTGCCCCCAAGCCGGGCGACACCGAGCAGACCGGCGGTGGTCCGGCCGGCGCGGAGCAGGGCACCGCCGGTCCGACCGGCGCGGCCCCGCCCGACACCCCGGCGGACGGCACGACACCAGCCGACGCCGACCCGGGCGGCACCGGTGGCCGGGGCGCCGAGGTGCAGGACGCCTCCCAGGTGCTGGCGGACTTGCGCCGGGTGGTCGACCGGTTCGGCTGGGCCGTGCTGCACGGTGGCGGCACCTCGCCCGCCGACCCGCGCTACTCGTACACGGTCGGGCTGTCGGCCTGGCAGCACCCCGAGGTGGTCGTCGTCGGGCTGCCCTTCCCGGCCGGCGAGAAGTACCTGAACCTGGTCGGCGAGGCCGTCCGCGCGGGCGCCCGGTTCGGTCCGGGTGTCTCCACCACCGCGCTGACCGACCCCGACTCCCCCGTGGTGTTCCTGACCGTCGAGGACACCACCCGCCTGTCGGTGGCCGAGCAGTTCTCCGGCTCGGTCGACGCGCTGCAGCTGATCTGGCCGGACTCCACCGGGCTGCTGCCCTGGCAGGAGGGCCACCGCAACCCCCCGGGCGCCCAGCCGCTGCTCGGCCCGCGCCCCGACGACGACTGACGGCGCCGGCACACCGACGAGCGCAGCTCAGACGACGAACGCGAGGACGGCGAGCGGGTACCAGATCCGCAGTCGGCGACCCGACAGCAGGAAGACCCCGCCGAGAGCGAGCGCGGTGAGCACCGCGAAGGCACCTCCGGCCGGCCCCTGGAGCAGCACGTGGACCGAGCCCCACGTCAGCGCCAGCACCACGCCGCCCCAGGGGACGCCGGGCCGGCCGGAGCGGGCGTCCCCGGCGCGCTGGCCGAAGACCACGATCAGGGCGAGGACCAGCACCTCGGCCAGGTAGTAGAGCAGCTGAGCGGCCATGGCCACCACGGCCGCTGACCCGAAGTCCTCGGTGAAGGCGCGGTGGTCGGCGACCACCTGCAGGCGTCCCGTGCCGGCCCACCGCAGCCCGATGCAGGCGACCACCAACGCGACCATCGCCAGCCAGTCCCGCACGCTCGGTACCGGGCGTGCGACCGGTTCGACCGGAGCGACCTCGGCCGGTACGTCGGCTCGCCGGCCCGGGTGCACGACGCCACGGGCGAGGAGGAGCGCTCCGACCGCCCAGCCCAGCGCGGTCAGCAGCCAGTGCAGCACCGAGGCGCCCAGCCCCCGGTCGCCGGACGGCCCGAGGACGACCGGCTCGACGGCCAGGAGCACCAGTTCCCAGCCGACCAGGGCGAAGGCGTAGAGCGCGCGGTTGAGCCAGCGGCCGGACGTCGTCCGCTCAGGGACCGCGTCGTCAGCAGTGGCCGGGACCTGCCGCACGGCTCAGGCGATGTCGGCGAGCTTGGTGCGCAGGTGCAGCACGGCCTTGGTGTGCAGCTGGCAGATCCGGCTCTCGGTGACGCCGAGGACCCGCCCGATGTCGGCCAGGGTCAGGCCCTCGAAGTAGTAGAGGCTGACGACGACCTTCTCCCGCTCCGGGAGCTGCTCCACCGCCCGGGCCAGCAGCTGCCGGGCCTCGCCGTGCTCGGCCATCGCCTGCGGGTCGAGGGCGGCGGTGTCCTTGAGGGTGTCGCCGAGGCGGGGCGCGGAGCCGTCGTCGTCGACCAGCAGCTCGTCGAGGGCGACCACGTTGACCAGGGAGAGCTGGCCGAGGAACTTGCGCACCTCCTCGACGTCCATCTCCATCTCGTCGGCGACCTCTTCGTCGGTCGGGCTGCGCTGGAGCCTGGCCTCCAACGCGGCGACCGTCCGCTCGTACTGCCGCGCCTTCATCCGCACCGAGCGCGGGATCCAGTCGGTGGAGCGCAGCTCGTCGATGATCGCGCCGCGGATGCGGGCCATCGCGTAGCTCTCGAACTTGATCTCCCGCGAGGGCTCGAAGCGGGTGATCGCGTCGATCAGCCCGAAGGTGCCGTAGGAGACCAGGTCGGCCTGCTCGACGTGCGCGGGCAGGCCGCTGCCCACCCGGCCGGCGACGTACTTGACCAGCGGGGCGTAGTGCAGGATCAGCCGGTCACGCAGGGCGGTGTCCCGGTCGGCCACGTACCGACCCCAGAGATCGGCGACGAAGGAGTCCGGGTCCTCGCTCGCACCGACCTGCTGGACCGTTGCCTCAGACACCCGCACTCCCCCGCTCGACCGTTGCCGTTCCGTTCATCGGCGCACCTCTCACGCTCGGGGATGGGCCTGGGCGTGGACCGCCCGCAGCCGTTCGACCGTCACGTGCGTGTAGACCTGCGTGGTGGCGAGGCTAGCGTGACCCAGCAGCTCCTGGACGCTGCGGAGGTCAGCCCCGCCCTCCAGCACGTGGGTGGCCGCCGAGTGCCGCAGGCCGTGCGGGCCGACGTCGGGGGTGCCCGGCGCCGCAGCCACTGCTGCGTGCACGATGCGGCGGGCCTCCCGGGCGTCCAGCCGGCCACCGCGCACGCCGAGCAACAGCGCCGGCCCACTGCTGGCCGTGGCCAGCACCGGACGACCCCGGGTCAGCCAGTCCTCGAGAGCGGCGGCGGCCGGCGCACCGAAGGGCACGCTGCGCTCCTTGCGGCCCTTGCCGAGCACCCGCAGCAGACGCCTGCCCCGGTCGACGTCGTCGACGTCCAGGCCGACCAGCTCACCGACCCGCACACCACTGGCGTACAGCAGCTCCACCACCAGGGCGTTGCGCAGCCGCAGCGCCGTGTCGGCCGGCTGCTCGTCCTCCACCGCCGGGCGGGCGGCCTCCTCCAGCACCGCCCGCGCCTGGTCGGCGCCCAGGACCCCGGGCAGGGTGCGGTGGGCCCGTGGGCTGGCCAGCCGCAGTCCCACGTCCTCGGCCACCTGGCCGCTGCGGCGCAGGTGGGCGGTGAACGAGCGCGCCGAGGCAGCGCGCCGCGCGGTGGTCGACCGGGCGTCACCGCGGGTGCGCCCCAGGGCCAGCCAGCTGCGCAGGGCGGCCAGGTCGAGGTCGGCCACGGTGCGGCCGCTGCGACGGACAAGGTGGTCCAGCAGCGAGACGACGTCACCGACGTAACCGCGGACGGTGTGCTCGGAGAGGTCCCGCTGCAGCCGCAGGTGCTCCTCCCAGGCCTCCAGCGACTCGGCCAGCGCAGGCGGCAGCCCCGCGCGCAGCTCTGCGGTCCCGGGAGGCATGGGCGCAGCGTCCGTCGGCGGACCCGGCCGGTCAACCCGCCGCGCCGGGCGATGGGTCGTCCACGATCTGCTGGCGCCACGCGGTGACGACGCAGGGCCCTCGTCCACGGCCGCCCGCGGGAGCCGCCGGCGGCCGCGGACGGCCGCTCACGACGCGGACGCCGTCGACGTGACCCGCCAGCCGGTGCCGGTCCACTCGACCAGCTCGGCCAGCTCCAGGGCCGGCAGCACCCGCAGCACGTCGACGACGGTGCAGCCGGCGACCGCGGCCAGCCGCTCCGGCGGCGCCCCGGCGCGCACCGGGCAGGCGTCGAGCACCCGGCGGGCGACGTCGGACAGCGAGTCACGTGCCCTCGCCGGCGGTTCCGCCGGCAGCTCCAGCCCCTCCCCGATCCGGCCGACCGCCGACACGACGTCGCCGGCCGAGGTCACCAGCGCCGCCGCCCGCTCGGTGTCGCGCAGCAGCTGGTGGCACCCGACGCTCATCGCCGAGGTGACCGGGCCCGGCACCGCCATCACCTGCTTGCCCAGGTCCCTGGCCCGCTTGGCGGTCGCCTGCGCGCCGGACCGGGCGGCTGCCTCGACCACCACGGTGCCGCGGGTGAGCGCGGCGATCAGGCGGTTGCGGACCAGGAACCGGTGGCGCAGCGGGGCACAGCCCGGCGGCCACTCGCTGACCAGCAGTCCCGAGTCCTGCACGCGGGCCAGCAGGGCGGAGTGCGCCGCCGGGTAGGCACGGTCGACACCGCAAGCGAGCACCGCGACCGTGGGGGCTCCCGCGGCCAGGGCACCCCGGTGCGCGGCGGCGTCGATGCCGTACGCCCCGCCGGAGACCGTCGTCCAGCCCCGCTCCCCCAGCCCGTGCGCCAGTTCGGCGGCGACGTGCTCGCCGTAGGCGGTCGACGCCCGGGCACCGACCAGCGCCACCGACCGGTCGACCACCTCCGCGAGTGAGCGCTCCCCGCGCACCCACAGGGCCAGCGGCGGCACGAGCGACAGGGTGCGGTTCACGGGTGCGTCCGACGTCTCGCCGGCGGACGCGACGGTGAGGCAGTGCAGGGCCTGCGCCGGCCACTCGCCGTCCTCCGGCACGACCAGCCGGGCGCCGCACCGCGCCGCACGGTCCAGGTCCCGGGTGCTGGCGTCCTCCTCCACCCGCGCACCGGCCAGCGCCTGGACAGCCGGCGGCGCCGCACCGGCGCGCAGCGCAGCGGCGGCCGCCACCGGCCCGGCCTGCTCGACGAACCGCCACAGCGCCACCGACCCCGGCTCCACCGCGCGGGACAGCCACGCCCGGGCCCGGCGCACCTCCGGGCCCGCCCCACCCACCGGCTGCCCGCTCACGCCGCCACCCGCTGCAGCCGCATGCCCAGCGCCTCCGCGACGTCGTCGGCGGTGGGCACCGGGTGACCGGCCAGGTCGGCCACGGTCCAGGCGACCCGCAGCACCCGGTCGAAGCCGCGTACCGACAGCGAACCCCGCTCCAGCGCCCGCTCGGCGAGTGACAGGGCCCTCCACGGCACCGGCCAGCGCTCCCGGAGCAGCCGGCCCGGCACGTCGCTGTTGAGCGCCAGTCCGCTGCCGGCCATCCGCTCGGCCGCGGCGGCCCGCGCCCGGTGCACCCGCTCGGCCACCGTGGCGGTCGGCTCCGGGCTGCCCAGCCCGTCCAGCCAGGCCGCCCGGGTCACCGGCGGCAGGGTGACCCGCAGGTCGATGCGGTCCAGCAGCGGCCCCGACAGCCGGGACTGGTAGCGGCGCCGCTCCAGCGGGCTGCAGGTGCAGGCGGTGTCGCCGGCCGCGCTGGCGCACGGGCAGGGGTTGGCCGCGAGCACCAGCTGCGCCCGGCAGGGGAAGGTGGCCGCACCGCTGGCCCGGTGGATCGTCACCGACCCGCGCTCCAGCGGCTGGCGCAGCGTGTCCAGCACGGTCCGCGGGAACTCGGGCGCCTCGTCCAGGAACAGCACGCCCCGGTGGGCCCGGCACAGTGCGCCCGGACGGATCTGACCGGAACCGCCGCCGACGAGGGCGGCCATCGTCGCCGAGTGGTGCGGCGCCTCGAACGTCGGCCGGGTGACCAGCGGCGCCCCCGGGGGCAGCGTGCCGGCGATGGAGGCGATCGCGGTCACCTCGAGCGCGGCCTGCTCGTCCAGCGCGGGCAGCAGCCCGGGCAGCCGCTCGGCGAGCATCGTCTTCCCGGCACCCGGCGGTCCGCTGAGGAACAGGTGGTGACCACCGGCCGCGGCGACCTCCACCGCGCGCCGTCCGGCCGCCTGGCCGACCACGTCGGCGAGGTCGGGACCGGGCGGCACCGGCGCGGCCGCTGCTCGTGCGTGCGGCGGCAGCGGCGCCTTGCCGGCCAGGTGGGCCACCACCTCGCGCAGGCTCCCGGCGGCGAACACCTCGACGCCCTCGACCAGCCCTGCCTCGTCGGCGTTCTCCTGCGGCACGACGACCTGCCGGTGGCCGGCCCGCGCCGCAGCCAGCACCGCGGGCAGGACCCCGCGGACCGCACGCAGCGAACCGTCCAGCCCGAGCTCCCCCAGCAGCACCAGGTCACCGACGGCGGCCGCCGGCAGCACCCGCGTCCCGGCCAGGACGGCCACGGCCAGGGCCAGGTCGAAGCCGCTGCCCTGCTTGGGCATCGCCGCCGGGGACAGCCCGATCGTCACCCGGCGCAGCGGGAACTCGTGACCGCTGTTGACCACCGCGGCCCGCACCCGGTCGACCGACTGGCGCACGACGGCGTCGGGCAACCCGACGAGCACCACGGTCGGCACGCCGGGCGCCAGGTCCACCTCCACCTCGACCATCGCGCCCTGCACCCCGGCCAGCCCCACCGACCAGGTCCGCGCGAGCGCCATCAGAACGCGTTCCGCAGGTGCGTGACCCGGACCGGGCCGGTGGGCGGCACGTGCACCCCGACGACGTCGAACCGCAGGTCGGGCGCGTGGTGGTCATGGGCGGCCAGCCATGCGCTGGCCAGCACCCGCAGCCGGCGCCGCTTGGCGGGGGTGACCGCCTCGGCCGGAGGCCCGAAGCCGGTGCCGCTGCGGGTCTTGACCTCGCAGAACACCAGCGCGTCGCCGTCGCGGGCGACGACGTCGAGCTCACCGCCGCGGCAGCGCCAGTTGCGGTCGAGGACGAGCAGCCCGGCGTCGGTCAGCGCCCGGACGGCCACCCGCTCGCCGTAGGCGCCGAGGGCGGCGCGGTGGCCGGCGGACTGGGTTCGGGGAGGACTGGACACCCGTCGACCGTGACGGCCGGCACCGGCGTCCCACCAGGGCTCGGACCTCGTTGTGGACGACGGCCCCGGCTGTGGACGGCGACCGGCCGGCCGCGGTCACCGGCGGGGAGGGTGACCGGGTGCGCAGCAGCCGGGTGCGGGGCCGATCAGGGCAGGCGGGGGTTGTCCGGCAGCTCGAGGTCGGGCTTGTCCAGCTCCTCCACGTTGACGTCCTTGAACGTCACCACCCGCACGTTCTTCACGAACCGGGCGGGGCGGTACATGTCCCAGACCCAGGCGTCGGAGAGCCGGAGCTCGAAGAACACCTCTCCCCCGGCGTCGCGGACCTGGAGGTCGACGCTGTTGGCCAGGTAGAAGCGCCGCTCGGTCTCCACCACGTAGGAGAACTGGCGGACGATGTCCTTGTACTCGCGATAGAGCTGCAGCTCCATCTCGGTCTCGTACTTCTCGAGGTCCTCGGTGCTCATCGCGCGTGCTCCATCGGTGCCGGGGACGTCAGTGCCGCGACCGGGGCCCCGGGCGGCACCGGACCATCATCGTGCATGCCGGTCGCAGTCGGCAGCGGCGGCGTCCGGACGGCGTGTGCGTTCCGGGCCCGGGCGACGTTGACGAAGCGCATCCGGTGCTCCGGGCAGGGCCCGTGACGGTCGAGCGCGGCGCTGTGCGCGTCGGTGATGTAGCCCTTGTGCTCGGCGAACCCGTACTGGGGGAACCGGCCGTCCAGCTCCAGCATCACCCGGTCCCGGGTGACCTTGGCCAGCACCGAGGCGGCCGCGACGCACGCGGCGACCCGGTCGCCCTTCCAGACCGCGAGCGAGGGCTGCACCAGGCCGCTGACCGGGAAGCCGTCGGTCAGCACGTACTCGGGCACCGGGTCCAGGGCGCGGACCGCGCGGCGCAGCGCCTCGATGTTGGTCACGTGCATGCCCCGGGCGTCGAGGTCACCGACCGGGATCGCCACCACCGACCAGACCAGCGCCCGGTCGACCACCTCGGCGTAGACGTCCTCGCGGGTGGCGGCGTTGAGCAGCTTGGAGTCGGCCAGGCCCGGCACCCTCCCCCGCCGTCCGGCCGGCAGCACGCACGCGGCGGCGACCAGGGGCCCGGCGCACGCGCCGCGGCCCGCCTCGTCCGCGCCGGCGATGGTGGCGAAGCCGCGCTGCCGCAGCGAGCGCTCCATCGCCCAGAGGTCGTCCGGGACGTCGTCACGGGTGGCCCGGCGCGCCGGCGGACGGGGCGCGGCGGGAGCAGGTCGAGCAGCCATCGCCTGCCGACCCTACGTCGGTGGCACCACCCCGCCCGTGCCGCGGGTCCGAGGACGCAGCGACGTGGGGGCAGGCCCACCGAGGGGCCGGCGCCGGCGCTCGGTCAGCCGGCGTCGGCCTCGCGGGCGGGCCGGGTCTGCGCCGGACGACGGACCCGCCGCCACCCCGTCCGGGGCGGTCGCCGCGACGGGCCGGTGAGCCGGGCGCCACGACGACGCCGCCAGGCGGTGAGCGGCGCGGCACCGGCCAGCCCGAGGGCGTACGGCGCGGCGAGGGCAGCGGTGTCCTGCACCGGGGTCGGCCCGCTGCCGGTCGGGGCGAGCCCCTCGGCCTGCCCCTGCTGGATGTCGGGGCTGTCGAGCACGCCGAACCGGTCCAGCGGCCAGACGATCAGCGCCGCCTTGCCGATCACGTCGTCCACCGCGATGGTGCCGGCGTACTCGTCGTCCATGTGGGCCTTGGAGTCGGCCGAGGCCGAGCGGTGGTCGCCCATCACCCACAGCCGGCCCTCCGGCACGTGCACCTGGCCGAACTCGCGGCCCGTGGAGGTGCCGGTGCCCAGCGGGGAGTCCTGGTAGATGTAGGGCTCGTCCAGCGGTTCGCCGTCGACCAGCACGCGGCCCTGCGGGTCGCAGCACTCCACCGTCTGGCCGCCCACGGCGATGACCCGCTTGACGTAGTCGTCCTCGCTCGGCGGCGCGACCCCGATGGCCCGCCCCAGGGTCAGCAGCGCGCCGGACAGCCAGTTGCCGGGCTCCTCGACGGCGATCTCGGGCGACCAGGTGTCCGGCCCGCGGAAGACGACGATGTCGCCGGGCTCGGGCTCGCCGAACCAGTAGGGCACCTTGTTGACCAGCACCCGGTCGCCGGTGCAGCCGGTGCAGCCGTGCAGCGTCTGCTCCATCGACCCGGAGGGGATGAAGAAGGCCTGCACCAGGAAGGTCTTCACCAGCAGCGCCAGCACGAAGGCGATCACCAGCAGCACGGGCAGCTCGCGCAGCAGCGAGCCCTTCTTGGCCCGCTCCTGCCCGGCCCGGCGGCGACCCGACCCGGTGGGGGCGCCGTCGCCGGTGTCGCGCGCGGTGGACCCGGCGGTCGGCTCGGTCGAAGCGGACTGCCCGGTGGGGCGGGCGTCTGCAGGCTCAGCGGGCCCGTGCGTGCTCATCGCGGCCCAGCGTACGGTCCGCCCGCCGGCCCGGCCGCCGACCCGCCCGCCGGACGCGGTCGCCGCGGACACGCCCCCACGAACGCGAACGGACCGGCTGCGGAGTGCAGCCGGTCCGTTCGAGGAGACGCTGGGGTCAGCGCGAGACGACCTCGCGCTTCTCCTTGATCTTGGCGGCCTTGCCGCGCAGCTCGCGGAGGTAGTACAGCTTGGCCCGGCGGACGTCACCGCGGGTCAGCACCTCGATCTTCTCCACCACCGGGGTGTGCACCGGGAAGGTGCGCTCCACGCCGACGCCGAAGCTGACCTTGCGGACGGTGAAGGTCTCGCGGATGCCGCCGCCCTGGCGCCGGATGATGACGCCCTGGAACACCTGGACGCGCGAGCGGTTGCCCTCGATGACCCGCACGTGCACCTTCACGGTGTCCCCGGGCCGGAAGTCGGGGATGTCGTCGCGCAGCGACGCGGCGTCGAGGGCGTCCAGGGTGTTCATCGCAGCAGTCCTCAGTCCTAGCGGGAAAGTCGTCGTGACTCGGGCAGCGGTTGCCCACTGCAGCCGTGCCGGGTGGCTGCGCTCCACCGCCCGGTGGGGGACGGAGCCACCGTCGGCGTGGAGCCGACGGCCTGCAGCAGCTCTCTACTGTGCCACATCTTCAGTCGACCA
Organism: Modestobacter lacusdianchii; assembly: GCF_054177765.1. Lineage (NCBI taxonomy): Bacteria > Bacillati > Actinomycetota > Actinomycetes > Geodermatophilales > Geodermatophilaceae > Modestobacter > Modestobacter lacusdianchii. Next base: position 14,652 of record NZ_JBJJTJ010000030.1, read on the forward strand.
CGCGTGGCGGCCCCACCCACGGGCCTCGGAGCACCTCCGGGAGCGCCGTCGCGAGGTCCCGCGGCGCGAACCGCTCGGCGCTGCCGGCGATCTCCGCCGGTGACCACCACCGGTGCGGTTCGTCCAGCTCCTGCTCCAGCTCGGTGCGCCCGCTCACGTCGACGTCGTGCAGCACGTCGCGCAGCACGAAGAAGGTCTCCCGGGCGTCGAGCAGGGTCTCGCCCCACCGACCCTGCCAGCGACGGAGCCAGACCGGGCCCTCCAGCTCGGCGGGCGCGACGACCAGCCCGGTCTCCTCGGCCAGCTCGCGCACCGCCGCCGTCCGCAGGTCCTCGCCGTCCTCGACGCCACCGCCGGGGGTGAACCAGTACTCGACGTGGCCCGGGTCGGTGCGCGGCTGCAGGCCGCGCCCGCCGAACAGCAGCACCCGCTGCTGGGGGTCGAGCACCAGCACCCGGGCCGAGGGACGCACCCAGACGCCGGCGTTCACGCCGAGGGGTCCGCGTCCAGCGCGGCGCGGTCGGCGGCGGTGAGCGCGCCGTCGGGCAGGGCCGCCAGCAGGTCGGGACGACGGTCGGCGGTGCGGCGCAGCGACTCGGCCCGCCGCCAGCGGGCGATGGCGGCGTGGTCACCGGAGAGCAGCACCGGCGGGACGTCGTGCCCGCGCCAGGCCGCCGGCCGGGTGTAGGAGGGGCCCTCGAGCAGCCCGTCGGCGTGCGAGTCGAACTCCACGGAGTCGGCGTTGCCGACCACGCCGGGGATCAGCCGGGTGACCGCCTCGACCATGACCAGCACCGCCGACTCACCACCGGCCAGCACGTAGTCACCGATCGAGACCTCCGACACCGGGCCGGCGCCGGCGGCCCAGTCGGCGACCCGCTGGTCGATGCCCTCGTAGCGGCCACACGCGAAGACGAGCCCGGGCTCGGTGGCCCACTGGGCCGCCACCGCCTGGGTGAACGGCCGGCCGGCCGGGGTGGGCACGACGAGTCGGGTGCCGGGCGGGCGGACCGCCTCCAGCGCACGGGCCCAGGGCTCCGGGCGCATGACCATGCCCGGCCCGCCGCCGTACGGGGAGTCGTCGACCGTGCGGTGGACGTCGTCGGTCCACTGCCGCAGGTCGTGCACCCCGACGGAGACCAGGCCCCGGGCGGCGGCCTTGCCCAGCAGCGACTGGCCCAGCGGGGCGAGGTACTCGGGGAAGATCGTGACGACGTCGACGCGGAACGTCACAGGTCGAGCAGCCCCTCGGGCGGGTCGACGACCAGCCGGCCGGCGGCGACGTCGACGGTGGGGACGATCGCGGTCACGAACGGCACCAGCACCTCACCGCCCTCGGGACGCCGCACGACGAGCAGCTCGGTGCCCTCGTGCCGGACGGCGGTGACCTGCCCGACCGGCGTGCCGTCGGGCAGCTCGGCGGCCAGCCCGACCAGCTGGTGGTCGTAGAAGGACTCCGGGTCATCCAGCGGGGGCAGCTCGGCGACCGGCACCAGCAACTGCGTGTTGCGCAGGGCGTCGGCCTCCTCGCGGTCGGCGAGCACCGTGCCGTCGGGGCGCGCCAGGGTGAGCAGCAACGTGCCGCTGTGCCAGCGGGCGGCCTCGACGGTGAGCGGGCCACGCGGGGCCGGCTCGGTGAGCAGCACCGACCCGGGGGCGAACCGCAGGTCGGGGTCGTCGGTGCGCACCTCGACGGTCACCTGACCACGAACACCGTGGGGTCGGCCGATGCGGCCGACCACCACGGTGTCGGTGGAGTGCGGGGTGGCGCCGGAGGCGCCGGGAGTGCTCAGCGCCCGTCGGTGTCGACGACGTCGACCCGCAGGCCACGCCCACCGACACCGGTCATGACCTGGCGCAGCGCCTTGGCGGTGCGCCCGCCGCGGCCGATGACCTTGCCGAGGTCGTCGGGGTGCACCCGGACCTCGAGGGTCTTGCCGCGGCGGCCGTTGACCAGGTCGACCACGACGTCGTCGGGGTTGTCGACGATGCCCTTGACCAGGTGCTCGAGCGCTTCTTCGAGCACGTCTTACTCGGCGGGCGTCTCGGCCGGGGCGCCGGAGGCGGCGGACCCGGAACCGGCGGCGCCGGCGGCCTCGGCCACTGCCTCGGCCGGAGCGGAGGCGGCGTCGGCCTTGGGAGCGGCCTTCTTCTTCGGGGTGGTGGCGTCGGCAGCCGGCTCGCCCATGGCGGCGCGGGCGGCCTCCTCGTAGACGGCCTTCTTGTCGGCCTTCGGCGCCGCGACCTTCATCGGGGCCGGAGCCGGCTCGCCCTTGAACTTCTGCCAGTCACCGGTGACCCGGAGGATGGCGGCGACGGCCTCGGTCGGCTGGGCGCCGACGCCGAGCCAGTACTGCGCGCGCTCGCTGTCGACCTCGATGAAGGACGGGTCCTCCTTCGGGTGGTACTTGCCGATCGTCTCGATCGAACGACCGTCCCGCTTGGTGCGGGCGTCGGCGACGACGATGCGGTAGTACGGCGCGCGCATCTTGCCCAGGCGCATGAGCTTGATCTTGGTGGCCACGGTGTGTGGTGTGCTCCTCGAACGTGTGTGGTTGCTCGCCGGACGGACGCGTGGGGGTACGCCGGGGCGGAGCGATGGACACGGGCGGGGAACGGTGAGAGGGCCGTCACCGCCGTGTTCGACAGACCATGATGCCAGACGTGGCGACTGCTCCTGAACCCCAGCCCGGCGTCCTGCACCACATCGAGCTGTGGGTGCCCGACCTGGGCCGGGCCACCCGGTCGTGGGGCTGGCTGCTGGGGTCGCTCGGCGCACGGCCGTTCCAGGCCTGGGAGCACGGCCGCTCCTGGCGGTGGGCCGACGGCAGCTACGTCGTCGTCGAGCGGTCACCGGCGCTGGCGGGCGACCGGCACGAGCGCCGCGCCCCGGGCATGAACCACGTGGCGTTCTGGGCCGGCTCTCCGGCGGAGCTCGATGCCCTGGTGGCCGAGGCACCGGCACACGGCTGGGCGCTGCTGTTCGGCGACCGGCACCCCTTCGCCGGCGGTCCGGACCACCGGGCGGCCTACCTCGCCGACGCCGACGGCTACGAGGTGGAGCTGGTCGCCCGCCCCTGAGGGCTCACGCCCCGGCGTCGTCCGGGGGCACCAGATCGTCCGGGGGCACCAGGAAGCCGCCCCAGCCGTCGTAGCGGCCACCGTGCCGGTCGACGATGCCGACGACCTCGCGGGTGAAGGCGGCCGCGGTGTCGTGGTCCACCGCGGTCATCGCGCTGAACTCCAACCAGACGGTGAGCAGTCGGCGGTACAGCCCGTCGACCCGGTAGCCGGCCGCGGTGAGCTCCGCACCGGCCGCCGTCGCCGCCGACCGGGTGCGGAACCCGGCCAGGTGGTCGATCGGGCGTGGGGCGTGCACCTGGTCACCGTGGCTCAGGTTGGCCTCCACCGTCTGCGCGGTCAGCCTCAGCTGCTGGTCCAGGTCTGCCGTCACGGCAGCAGTGCACCACGCGAGCTCCGGCCCGCCACGCAGGCGGGCCGGACCTCAGCCGCGGACGGCGGCGAGCACGGCCTCGCGGGCGTCGGCGACCGGCACCTCGGAGCGCTCCCCCGTGGCCCGGTCGCGGACCTCGATCACGCCCTCGGCCAGGCCGCGGCCCACGGTCACGATCGTCGGCATGCCGAGCAGCTCGGCGTCCTTGAACTTCACGCCCGGGGAGACCTTGGGGCGGTCGTCCAGCAGCACGGTCAGCCCGGCGGCGACCAGCTCGCCGGCGAGGGTCTCGGCGTAGGAGAAGACGGCGGCGTCCTTGCCGGTGGCGACCAGGTGGACGTCGGCCGGGGCGACCTCGCGCGGCCAGACCAGTCCGAGCTCGTCGTGCATCGACTCGGCGATCGCGGCGACCGCCCGGGAGACGCCGATGCCGTAGGAGCCCATGGTGACGGTGACGAGCTTGCCGTTCTCGTCGAGCACCTTGAGGTCCAGCGCCTCGGCGTACTTGCGGCCCAGCTGGAAGATGTGGCCCATCTCCACGCCGCGGGCGAGCTCCAGCGGGCCGGAGCCGTCGGGAGCGGGGTCACCGGCCAGCACCTCGGCGGCCTCGATCACCCCGTCCCAGGTGAAGTCGCGGCCGGCGACCAGGTCGAAGACGTGCCGGCCGGCCTCGTTGGCGCCGGTGACCCAACGGGTGCCGGGGACGACGCGGGGGTCGACCAGGTAGCGGATGCCGGCCTTGCCCTCGCTGCCGAGGACCTGCGGGCCGATGTACCCCTTGACCAGGTCGGGGTGGGCGGCGAAGTCGGTGAAGGGCTCGACCTCGGCCGGGGCGACCTGGGCCTCCAGCCGCTTCGTGTCGACCTCCCGGTCACCGGGCAGGCCGATCACCAGCGGCTCGCGGGTGCCGTCGGGGTGCACCAGGGTGACCACGACGTTCTTCAGCGTCTGGGCCGCGGTGTAGCCGGCGTCGGGGAACAGCTCGTTGGCCACCGCGACCAGCGTCTCGATGGTGGGGGTGTCGGGGGTGTCCTCGACGTGCGCCTCGGGCAGCCCGTCGAACGGGACGGACTCGGGGACGACGGTGGAGACCGCCTCCACGTTGGCGGCGTACCCGCCGGGCGAGCGGACGAAGGTGTCCTCCCCGATCGAGGTCGGGTGCAGGAACTCCTCGCTCTTGGAGCCGCCCATCGCCCCGGACATCGCCGAGACGATCACGTACTCCAGACCCAGCCGGTCGAAGATGCGGATGTAGGCCTCGCGGTGCGCGGCGTAGGAGCGGTCGAGCCCGGCGTCGTCCACGTCGAAGGAGTAGCTGTCCTTCATGGTGAACTCGCGGCCGCGGAAGAGCCCGGCCCGGGGCCGCGCCTCGTCCCGGTACTTGGTCTGGATCTGGTAGAGCGAGACCGGCAGGTCCTTGTAGGAGCCGTAGAGGTCCTTCACCAGGAGGGTGAACATCTCCTCGTGGGTGGGGCCCAGGAGGAAGTCGTTGCCCCGGCGGTCCTGGAGCCGGAAGAGGTTGTCGCCGTACTCGGTCCAGCGACCGGTCGCCTCGTAGGGCTCGCGCGGCAGCAGCGCCGGGAAGTGCACCTCCTGCGCGCCCATCGCGTCCATCTCCTCGCGGACGATGCGCTCGACGTTCCGGAACACCCGCCAGCCCAGCGGCAGCCAGGTGAACCCGCCCGGGGCGGCGCGGCGGATGTACCCACCGCGGGCCAGCAGCCGGTGGCTGGGGACCTCTGCGTCGGCGGGGTCGTCGCGCAGGGTGCGCAGGAACAGGGAGGACATCCGAAGGAGCACGTCAGGAGTGTCCCAGGCGTCCACCGGACGCCGTCCATCGGTTTGCTCAGCCGACCACGCGGCCGCGGAGCACGGTTCGCTGCGGTCGCTGTAGCGAGTCGAGGTCGGCCCGCGGGTCGGTGTCGTAGACGACGAGGTCGGCCGGCGCCCCCTCCTCGATGCCCGGCAGGCCCAGCCAGGTGCGGGCGGCCCAGGAGCCGGCGGCCAGGGCCGCCTCGGCGGGCAGCCCGGCAGCGTGCAGCGCGCGGATCTCGTCGGCGATCACCCCGTGGTCGATGCCGCCGCCGGCGTCGGTGCCGGCGAACACCGGCACGCCGGCCTCGAACGCCGCCCGCACCACCGCACCGGAGTTCGCGTACAGCCGCCGCATCGTGGAGGCGTACGCCGGGAACCGCTTCTCCCCCGCCGCCGCGAAGCCGGGGAAGTTCTCCACGTTCACCAGCGTGGGGACGACGGCGGTGCCCCGCCGGGCCATCTCCCCCACCAGCTCCTCGGTCAGCCCGGTGCCGTGCTCGATGCAGTCGATCCCGGCGGCGAGCAGTGCCGGCAGCGCATCGGTGCCGAAGGTGTGCGCGGTGACCCGGGCGCCCTCGGCGTGGGCGGCCTCGATCGCCGCGGTGAGCACCTCGGTCGGCCACTCGGGGGCCAGGTCGCCGATGCCGCGGTCGATCCAGTCACCCACCAGCTTGACCCAGCCGTCGCCGCGCCGGGCCTGCACCCGCACCTCGTCGACGAGGTCGGCCGGCTCCAGCTCGATGGCCAGGCCGGGGATGTAGCGGCGGGGCGCGGCCAGGTGGCGGCCGGCCCGGATCACCCGGGGCAGGTCGAGGTGCTCGTCGAGCACCCGGGTGTCCACCGGCGAGCCGCAGTCGCGCAGCGCGAGCACCCCGGCGTCCCGCTCGGTGAGCGCCTGGGCGCGCAGGTCCTCGACGCCGGGCAGGTGCTCACCACCCCGGCCGAGCCCGACGTGGCAGTGCGCGTCGACCAGGCCGGGCAGCAGCCAGCCACCGCGGCTGACCGTCTCCGCGCCCGGCACCGGCTCGAAGGTGATCCGCCCACCGGTGACCCACAGGTCGCGGTGCTCGCCCTCGGGGAGGACGACGCCGGACAGGTGCAGGTCGGGCGGGGCGGGGGTGGTCACCGGTTCAGCGGCCCTGCTGGTCCTTGAACTGGCTGAAGTCCAGCTTGCTCAGGTCGGGCATCGCCTGCCCGGGCGGCAGACCCGGCAGCCCGCCCGGCGCGCCGCCGGGCAGCTGACCGGGGAAGCCGCCGCCCATGGCACCCGGGGCGCCGATCGGCCGGCGGGCCGGGCCGCCCTTCTTGCCGCCCTTGCCCTTCTTGCCCTTGCCGCGGGCCTGCACCTGGTTCTGCCGGCCGCGCTGCTTCTTCGACATGGGGCCCATGCCCGGCATGCCCATGCTGCCGGCCATCTGGCCCATCATCTTCTGGGCCTGGGCGAACCGCTCCAGCAGCTGGTTGACGTCGGTGACGCTCATCCCGGATCCGTTGGCGATCCGGACCCGCCGCGAGGCGTTGATGATCTTCGGGGTGGCCCGCTCGGCCGGGGTCATCGACCGGATGATCGCCGCGGTGCGGTCGAGGTCGCGCTCGTCGACCTGCTTGAGCTGCTCCTTCATCTGCCCGGCGCCGGGCAGCATGCCGAGCAGGTTGGCGATCGGGCCCATCTTGCGGATGGCCATCATCTGCTCGAGGAAGTCCTCGAGGGTGAAGCCCTCCCGGCTGGCGAGCTTGCCGGCCATCCGCTCGGCCTGGTCGGCGTCGAAGGCCTGCTCGGCCTGCTCGATCAGGGTGAGCACGTCGCCCATGCCGAGGATGCGCGAGGCCATCCGCTCGGGGTGGAAGACGTCGAAGTCGGCGAGCTTCTCACCGGTCGAGGCGAACATGATCGGCTGACCGGTCACGTGCCGGACCGAGAGCGCGGCACCACCGCGGGCGTCGCCGTCGAGCTTGGTCAGCACGACGCCGGAGAAGCCGACGCCCTCCTGGAACGCGGTGGCCGTGGTGACGGCGTCCTGGCCGATCATCGCGTCGACGACGAACAGCGTCTCGTCGGGTGAGACGGCGTCCCGGATGCCGGCGGCCTGGGCCATCAGCTCGGCGTCGATGCCCAGCCGGCCGGCGGTGTCGACCACGACGACGTCGTGCATGGTGCGGCGCGCGTGGTCGATCGAGTCACGAGCGACGGCGATCGGGTCGCCCACGCCGTTGCCCGGCTCGGGGGCGTAGACGTCGACGCCGGCCTGCCCGGCCACCACCGACAGCTGCTGCACGGCGTTGGGCCGCTGGAGGTCGCAGGCGACCAGCAGCGGGGTGTGGCCCTGGGACTTCAGCCAGCGGCCCAGCTTGCCGGCCAGCGTCGTCTTGCCGGCACCCTGCAGGCCGGCGAGCATGATCACCGTCGGCGACTGCTTGGCGTACCGGATCCGGCGGGTCTCACCGCCGAGGATGTCGATCAGCTCGTCGTTGACGATCTTGATGATCTGCTGGGCGGGGTTCAGCGCCTGCGAGACCTCCGAGCCCCGGGCCCGCTCCTTGACCGCGGCGATGAACGCGCGGACGACGGGGAGGGCGACGTCGGCCTCGAGCAGGGCGATCCGGATCTCGCGCGCGGTGGCGTCGATGTCCTCGTCGGAGAGCCGGCCCTTGCCGCGCAGACCGGTGAAGACCTTGTCCAGGCGGTCGGAGAGGGTCTCGAACACAACACGTCCTCAGGCAGTCGGGCGTGCAGCCGGCGGCCGGCCCACGGTGCAGATCAGCGGACCGGACGGTGCGGCTCGGGCACCCGGGGCCACCCCGGGGCCGTCACGCCATCCGGTTCCAGCGTAATGGCCACCCGGCAGGGCGCCGCCGGGAAGCCCGCCGCCCCGTCGGGAGCCGCGAGCCGGCCCGGCCGGCGCACCCCTCAGGCGGCGCTGCGCCAGGCCACGGCCACCGGGCGGTGCGCGTCGCCGACGACCACGGCGGTGCCACAGTCGACGCAGGCCCACTCGGGGCAGTCGCCGCCGTCCTCGGTGTGCCCGTCGACGCAGGTGGGCTGCTCGAAGTCGGTGTCGTGCCCGCAGGTGGGGCAGGGCCACTGCTGGAGGTCGGTCACGGGTGCGTCCCCTCTCGTCTCGGCGCCGGGCGTCGGGAGCGGGCTCCCGTCCGGCCCACCGAACGTCTCACGGGGGTGCGACAGAACCCCGGAGGTCAGCCCGGTGGCGTGTCGCGCTTGACGCCGGGGCCGACGACCGTCGTCCCACTCGCGGCCCCGCCGGCTGCGGAGACCAGGGCGGTCTCGATGTCGCGCCGCCGGTCGGCGTCCATCACCGCGCCGGCCGGGTCGCTGACGTAGAAGGAGTCCAGCGCGTCGGCCCCCAGCGTCTCGATCCGCGCGGAGGTGACGTCCAGCCCCTGGTCGGCCAGCGCGGCGGTCAGCCGGTACAGCAGCCCGGCCCGGTCACCCGCCCGGACCTCGACGATGCTGGCGGCCGCACCGTCGACCTCGTGGTCGTACCAGGAGATCCGCGGCGGGGCCCCGCGGTCGCCGTGCTGGCGGTAGTCGATCTCCCGCTGCCGCAGCCGCTCGGCCAGCGGCAGGGTGCCCTCCAGCGCCGCGCGGACGCCGTCGGCCAGGATCTCCGGCACCGGTGCCCGCCCGAACCTCGGCCGGACGTCGAACACCGAGGTCGCCTGCCCGTCGGCCACCGAGGTCCTGGCGGCCCGGACGTCGAGCTGGTTGAGCGCGAGCACACCGGCGAACCGGCTGAACAGCCCCGGCCGGTCCGGCGCCACGAAGGTCACCTGCTGGCCGTCGGTCACGTCCTGCACGCCGACGGAGACCCGGCCGGCCTCCCCCGGGACACCCGGCACCGCCGCGCTCACCTGCGGGGCGGTCGGGGCGAGCACCGGGCCGGGGGCGGGCGCGGCGACCAGCCGGGCCTGCACCCGGGCCACCAGCGCGGCGACCAGGTGCGCCTTCCACGGCGACCAGGCCGAGCTGCTGGTCGCCGCGCCGTCGGCCTGGGCCAGCGCGTGCAGCAGCTCCAGCAGGGCGGCGTCCCCGCCGATCGTGGCGACCACCCGGTCGATGGTGGCCAGGTCGTCGATGTCGCGCCGGGTCGCGGTGGCCGGGAGCAGCAGGTGGTGGCGCACCATCGCGGCGAGCGTGGCGACGTCGGGCGGCGAGAAGCCCATCCGGGTCGCGACCTCGGCGGCGATGAGCTCGCCGACGACGCTGTGGTCACCCGGCCAGCCCTTGCCGATGTCGTGCAGCAACGCGCCGACCAGCAGCAGGTCGGGCCGGTCGACGTCCCGGGTCAGCTCGGCGGCGGCCGCGGCGGCCTCCACCAGGTGCCGGTCGACGGTGAACCGGTGCCACGGGTGGCGCTGGGGCAGCGACCGCACCCGGTCCCACTCCGGCAGCATGCGGGACAGCAGCCCCTCCTGGTCCAGCTGTTCCAGCACCGGCACCGCGCTGCGGCCGCTGGCCAGCAGCCGGAGGAACGACCAGCGGACCTCCGGTGGCCACGGCTCGGGCAGCGCCGGGGCGTGCGCCGCGAGCACCTTGAGCGTGTACGGGGACAGCAGCAGGTCCGCCCGCGCGGCGGCGGCGGCGCCACGCAGCACCAGGCCCGGATCGGCGGCGGGCCGGGCGTCGCGGGCCAGCACCACCTCGTCGCCCTGCCGCACCAGCCCCTCGGCCAGCGGCTCCCGGCGCACCCGGCGGTAGCGGGCACGGGGCCGGCGCACCAGCGCGGCGTCGACCCGCCGCCAGGTCTCGTCGGCCACGAACGCCAGCCGGCGCCCGGCCAGGCTCACCCGGCGGAGCAGCACGTCGTCGTCGGCCAGCCCCAGCGCCAGGGCGACCGGCCGCTGCTCCTGGCGCACCAGGGCGTCGGTGGGTCGTCCGGTGCTGGCGCGCAGCGCGTCGCGCACGTCCAGCAGGAAGGCGTAGGCCTCCCCCGCGTCGGCCGGTGGTTCGTCGGCCAGCTGGGCGGCGGCCAGCGCGCGCAGCACCTGCCCCTCCCGCAGCCCGCCGTAGGCCTCCTTGAGGTCGGGCTCGAGCAGGAACCCCAGCTCGCCGACCCGCCGGCTGCGGTCGCGGCGCAGGTCGCGCAGCTGCGGCAGCAGGCGGCCGGCGTGCTGCCGCCACGACCCCAGCGTCGCCGTCCGCAGCGCGGCGGTGACCTCGGGGTCGCCGGCGACGTGCCGGGCGTCGAGCAGCCCGAGCCCCGCCTTGACGTCGTCGCCGGCCACCGAGACCGCCTCGGCGACGGTGCGCACCGAGTGGTCCAGCCGCACCCCGGCGTCCCAGACCGGGTACCAGAGCGCGTCGGCGAGGGCGGCGACCTCGGGCCGGCCGTCGTGCACGAGCACCAGGTCGAGGTCACCCTGCGGCGGCAGTTCCCGGCGCCCGAGGCTGCCCACCGCGACCAGCGCGACCCCGGTCTGCGCCGGCTCGGCCGGCGAGCCGCCGCGCCGCCGGGCCGGGCGCGGGGTGCCGGCGAGGGCATCGGCCAGCAGGCCGGCCAGCCAGTCGTCGAACGCCTGCACACGCTCGGCGCGGGGCAGGGCCATCACAGCGGCCAGGTCGAGCACGGGCACCTCTCGGTCGGGTCCTCGGCGGGGGAACGGCGTCGGCCGGGGCGGCGGGTCTCCCCACCGCCCCGGCCGACGTCAGCTCGGCCTCGTCCCGAGCCCCACCCGCGCGTGCGCGGGACGGGGAGGACGGGCTCCTTCTCTCAGAGCGCGTCGGCTCCGCGCTCGCCGGTGCGGACCCGGACGACCTCGTCGATCGTGGTCACCCAGACCTTGCCGTCACCGATCTGCCCGGTGGAGGCGGCCTCGACGATCGCGTCGACCACCCGGGCCGCCTCGATCTCGCCGACGACGACCTCGATGCGGACCTTGGGCACGAAGTCCACCTGGTACTCCGCGCCGCGGTAGACCTCGGTGTGGCCGCGCTGGCGGCCGAACCCCTGCACCTCGCTGACGGTGAGCCCGGCGATGCCGATCAGCTCGAGGGCGTTCTTGACGTCGTCGAGCTTGAACGGCTTGACGATGGCGGTGACGAGCTTCATGCCCGGCTCCCTTCGGTGTTGCGCGCCTCGGCGCGTGCCTGGCCGCCCAGGGGCGCGGTGCTGCCACCGCCGCCCAGGGAGGCGAAGTCGTACCCGGACTCAGCGTGCACCACCGTGTCGATGCCGGTCACCTCGTCCTCCTCCGTGAGCCGGAAGCCGATCGTCTTCTGGATCAGCGTGCCGATGACCCAGCTGAGCACGAAGGAGAACGCCAGGACGGCGAGGGCACCGACGACCTGACGCCACAGCTGGTCGACGCTGCCGCCGAAGAGGAGGCTCTCCACGCCGGCCGGGGCGTCGGGGTCGGCCACGAAGCCGACCAGGATGGTGCCGACCAGGCCACCGACCAGGTGGACGCCGACCACGTCGAGCGAGTCGTCGTAGCCGAAGCGGAACTTCAGCCCGACGGCCAGGGCGCAGAGCGCACCGGCGACGGCGCCGACGATGATCGCGCCGACCGGCGAGACCGCGGAGCAGGCCGGGGTGATGGCGACCAGACCGGCCACGACGCCGGAGGCGCCGCCCAGGGAGGTGGAGTGGCCGTCGCGGATCTTCTCCACCAGCAGCCAGGCCAGCGTCGCGGCACCGGTGGCGACCAGGGTGTTGACCCAGGCGACGGCGGCGGTGTTGTTGGCGGCCAGCGCCGAGCCGGCGTTGAAGCCGAACCAGCCGAACCACAGCAGCCCGGCGCCGATCATCACCAGCGGCAGGTTGTGCGGGCGCATCGCGTCCCGGCCGAAGCCGCGCCGCTTGCCCAGCACCAGGGCCAGGGCCAGGCCGGCCGCACCGGCGTTGATGTGCACCGCGGTGCCGCCGGCGAAGTCGATCGCGGCCAGCTCGTTGGCGATCCAGCCACCGGTGTGGGTGACGGTGCCGTCGTCGTCGGTGAGGGTGAAGTCGAAGACCCAGTGCGCGACCGGGAAGTAGACGACGGTCGCCCAGATGCCGGCGAAGACCATCCAGGAGCCGAACTTGGCCCGGTCGGCGATGGCACCGGAGATCAGCGCGACGGTGATGATGGCGAAGACGGCCTGGAAGCCGACGAAGGCCATGGTGGGCAGCCCGCCCGCCTCGCTGGTGGTGTCCTCCATCAGGCCGGCGAGGCCGAAGAACTCGGCCGGGTCGCCCAGCAGCCCGGCGCCCACGTCGTCGCCGAAGGCCACCGAGTAGCCGTAGAGCACCCAGAGCACGCTGATCAGTGCCAGCGCGCCGAAGCTCATCATCATCATGTTGAGGACGCTCTTCGCGCGGACCATGCCGCCGTAGAAGAGCGCGAGACCTGGGGTCATCAGCAGCACGAGGGCGGCGCTGGTGAGGATCCAGGCGGTGTCGCCGGTGTTGACCACGGCAACCTCCTGAGGGTGTCGTCGGCCGTCGGCCGCAAGCGGGGGCCCCGAGGAGCCTGGGGCGAGCACACCGCCGGGGCCGGCGGTGTGCAGGAGACGGTGCCGACACCGTGTTTCCGGGGACGGCCTGGACGTGTTTCGCCACCGTGAACTCACGCACGCGTGTCGCCGTCCCGTGTTCCAGCGGTGTTGCACGGGCCCCGCCCGCCACTCCCGGTCACCGGTCGCTGCCGGCACCGGTCGTTCACCGGAGCTTCTTGCGAAGCATGTGCAGGTGCCAACGAACTGCAATAGGGTCGCCCCGAGCGCCGACCGGCCCGGGCACCGGGTGCGCCGGCACACCACCGACAGGCCCGGAGGTCCGCGTGCACGTCCCCGATGGCTACCTGGACGCGGCCACCACCGCCGGCACCGCGGCCGTCGCCGCGGCCGGGGTCGCCCTGGCCCTGCGCGGCGCCCGCCGCGAGCTCGACGAGCGCACCGCACCGATGGCCGGGCTCACCGCGGCCTTCGTCTTCGCCGTGCAGATGATGAACTTCCCGGTCGCCTACGGCACCAGTGGCCACCTGATCGGCGGCGCGCTCACCGCCGTCCTGGTCGGCCCCTGGACGGCGGTGCTGTGCATGACCGTCGTGCTGCTGGTCCAGGCCCTGGTGTTCGCCGACGGCGGGCTGACCGCGCTGGGCACCAACGTGACGCTGATGGGGCTGGTCGCGGTCGGCGTCGGCTACGGGGCGTTCCGGCTGCTGCGCGCGGTGCTGCCGGCCGGCCGCACGGGCGTGCTCGCCGCGGCGGGGGTCGGCGCCTTCCTCTCCGTGCCGGTGGCCGCACTGGTCTTCGTCGGCCTCTTCGGCCTGGGCGGCGTCGCCGACGTGTCGCTGGCCTCGGTCGCCGCGGCGATGGGCGGGGTGCACCTGCTGATCGGGCTGGGCGAGGCGGTCATCACCGTCGCCGTGCTGGGCGCGGTGCTGGCCGTGCGGCCGGACCTGGTCCGCGGGGCCCGGCACCTGCAGCGCTCCACGGTGCTCGCGCCGCGGTCCGCGGCCGCCGGCCGCCCGGCCGCCCCCGCTCCTGCCGCGGTGGACGCCCGATGACCCGCACCCGCACCTTCGTGCTCGTCGGCGTGGTCGTCGCCCTGCTGATCGCCGGGGTGGGCAGCTGGTACGCCAGCTCCTCCCCCGACGGGCTGGAGGCCACCGCCGCCGAGCAGGGCTTCGGCGACACCGCGGAGGACAGCGCCGCCGCCGACTCGCCGCTGGCCGACTACGGCCTCGCCGGGGTGGACGACGCCCGGCTGTCCGGCGGGCTGGCCGGCGTGGTCGGCGTCCTGCTGGTGCTGCTCCTCGCCGGCGGCCTGACCCTCGTGCTGCGGCGCCGGTCGGCCGGCACCCAGGACGGCACCGGCGCCCACGACACGACCACCGCCCCCGGCACCAGCGACGAGGTCGACGACCCGGCCGGACGGCGCTGACGTGGGCGCCGGGCACGGTCACGGTGCCGGTCTGGCGGCCATGTACGTCCCCGGCGCCAGCCCGGTGCACCGCCTGGAACCGCACACCAAGCTGGTCGCCGTCCTGGCCTTCGCGCTGGTCGTGGTGCTGACCCCGGTGCAGGCCGGGTGGGCGCCGTGGGCCTACGCCGGGTTCCTGGCGCTGCTGCTCGGGGTGGCCGCGGTGGCCGGCATCCGGCCGGGCCGCCTGCTGCGCGGGCTGGTGGTGGAGGTGCCCTTCGTCTTCTTCGCCCTCCTGCTGCCGTTCGTCTCCCGCGGGCCGCGCACCGAGGTGCTCGGCCTGTCGCTGTCGGAGAGCGGGCTGGCCGCCGGCGGCAGCATCCTGGCCAAGGCGACGCTGTCGGTGCTCGCGGCGACGCTGCTGGCCGCGACCACCGACCCCCGGGCGCTGCTGCGCGGCCTGGACCGGCTGCGGCTGCCCGCGGTGCTGGTGCAGATCCTCACCTTCATGATCCGGTACGCCGACGTCGTCGGCGGCGAGCTGCGCCGGATGAAGGTCGCCCGGGAGTCCCGCGGCTTCCGGGCCCGCCGGGTCGGTGCGCTGAAGGTGCTCGGGCCGGCCGCAGGGTCGCTGTTCATCCGCTCCTACGAGCGGGGCGAGCGGGTGCACCTGGCGATGCTGTCCCGGGGCTACACGGGCCGGCTGCCCACCGGGCCGGTCGCCGTGGTCGGCCCGCGGTCCTGGGCCGCGGCGCTCAGCCTCCCCCTGGCGGCCGCCGCGGTGCTGGGAGCGGGTTCACTGCTGGGGTGAGCACTCCCCCGCCGTCCCTGCTGGTGGACGACCTCGCCTTCGCCTACCCCGACGGGCACCAGGCGCTGTTCGGCGTCGACCTGCGGCTGGACCAGGGCGAGCGGGTGGCCCTGCTGGGGCCGAACGGGGCGGGCAAGACGACCCTGGTGATGCACCTCAACGGCATCCTGCGCGGCGGGCGCGGCCGGGTCGAGGTCGCCGGCCTGCCGGTGGCGGAGCAGCACCTGCAGGAGGTCCGCCGCCGGGTCGGCATCGTGTTCCAGGACCCCGACGACCAGCTGTTCATGCCGACCGTCGCCGACGACGTCGCCTTCGGGCCGCGGAACCTCGGGCTCCCCGAGGCCGAGGTCGCCCGGCGGGTGGCCGACGCGCTCGCCGCGGTGGACATGGCCGACGCGGCCGACCGGCCGCCGCACCACCTCTCCTTCGGCCAGCGCCGCCGGGTGGCGGTGGCCACGGTGCTGTCCATGCAGCCGGAGGTGCTCGTGCTGGACGAGCCGAGCAGCAACCTCGACCCGGCCGGACGGCGGGAGCTGGCCGAGGTGCTGGAGGCGCTGCCGGTCACCCTGCTGATGGTCACCCACGACCTGCCCTACGCCCTCCAGCTGTGCCCGCGGTCGGTGGTGCTCGACGCCGGCGTGGTGGTCGCCGACGGCGCGACGCGGGAGCTGCTGGCCGACCGCGAGCTGCTGGCCGCGCACCGGCTGGAGCTGCCGTTCGGGTTCGACCCGCGCTCGGTGGGATGACCTGGCAGGTGTCGGTCGCCACGTTGCTCGGCCGACCGGCGCGGGGTGTCCACGACGGGCGTCCGACAGGCGGGTGCGGTGCGGACGTCCGGACGGGGAGGCATCGGGTGACGGGAGAGCCGGGCCGCGTCCCGATCGAGGACCTGCCGGTGCCCGACTTCGCCCGGGTCTTCGACGTGGCACCGACACCGTTCCTCCTGCTCACGCCCGACCTGGTGATCGTGCACGCCAACCGGGCCCGGCTGGCCGCGACCGAGACCACGCTCGAGCAGAACGTCGGCCACCACCTGTTCGACCTGTTCCCGATGAACCCCGACGACCCGGGAGCCGACGGGCTGGTGAACCTCGCCCGGACCCTGGCCGAGGCCCGGGACACCCGTCGCCCCGTGGTCATGCCCATCCAGGAGTACGACATCCGGCTGCCCGACGGCAGCTACGAGGAGCGGTTCTGGAGCCCGCACCACGTCCCCGTGCTCGACGATGCCGGGGAGGTGGTGCTGCTGCTCCACCGGTCCGACGACATCACCGACTACATCCGCGACCGGGACGACGCCCGGCTGGCGGCCGAGCGGGGCCAGCACCGGGTCGCGGAGGTCGAGGGCGACCTGTTCCACCGGGCCCGGGAGCTCGCCCGGCTCAACGCCCAGCTGCGCGCCGCCAACGACCGGGAACGGCGCACCGCCCGCTCGCTGGCCGGCCTGGCGACCACCGTCTCCGCGCTCGCCGCCGCCGAGACCACCGGGCAGCTGCTGGACCACCTGTTCGAGCAGGGCCGGGTGGCCTTGGGCACCGACGCCGCCGCGGTGGCCCTGCTGTCGCCGGAGGGCCACCGGCTCACCCTCACCGAGAGCCACGGCGGCCGGCTGCTGTCCGCTCCCCTGCCGGTCGACTCGCCGCTGCCGATGGCCGTGGCCGCCACCGGCCGGACGGTGCTCGTGGGCGACGCCGAGCGGTCCGCGGACCTGCCGGCCGGGGACCGCCACCTGTCCGAGGGGCTGGGGGTGCGGTCCTGGGCGGCGCTGCCGCTGCGCGCCGGCGGCCGGCTGCTGGGCTCCTGGACCGTCGGCTGGGCCGGCCCGCGGTCGTTCGAGGACGACGACGTCCGGGTGCTGGAGGCCTACGCCGCGCAGTGCGCCCAGGCGGTCGACCGGGTGGCCCGGCTGGAGGACGAACGCCGCCGGGCCCGCGCCACCCGCAGCCTGGCCGAGGCGCTGCAGCGGTCACTGCTGACCGAGCCGCCACAGCCGGACCACCTGCGCATCGGGGTGCGCTACCGCCCGGCCGCCGAGGAGGCGACCATCGGCGGCGACTGGTACGACGCCTTCCTCACCCCGGACGGTACGACGACGCTGGTGGTCGGCGACGTCACCGGGCACGACCGGGAGGCGGCCGCGGTCATGGGCCAGTTGCGCAACCTGCTCCGTGGCGCGGCCCACGCCCTGGCGGCCCCGCCGGCCCAGGTGCTCGACGCGCTGGACCGGGCCCTGGACGGGCTCGGGGTGGCCACCCTGGCCACCGCGGTGCTGGCGCAGGTCGAGCAGAGCCCGGCGCAGGCGGTGACCGGGGAGCGGACGCTGCGGTGGTCCAACGCCGGGCACCCGCCGCCGTTGCTGGTCCGGGCGGACGGGACGGCCGAGCTGCTCGAGCGGCCGGCGTCCCTGCTGCTGGGCGTCCTGCCCGACGTGCCGCGGACCGACCACACCGTCGCCCTGCACCCGGGCGACACGGTGGTGCTGTACACCGACGGGCTGGTGGAGCGCCGGGACGCCACCCTGGACGACGGCCTGGACCGGCTCGTCGGGGTCGCCTCGGAGCTGGCCGCGCTGCCGGTGGAGGAGCTGTGCGACGCACTGCTCGCCCGGCTGACCCCCGACTGGGCGGACGACGTCGCCCTCGTCAGCCTCCGCGTGCTGCCCGGATGACCGCACCGGGTGCGTGGGAGCGCCTGCGCCCCTCCGACCTGCCGACGACGGCTGGCCGCGGGTCGGCGCGGCGGTGGCGCCCCGGCCGCTGACCGGGGGTCTGCCAGGGACCGGAGGCGGCAGCGCCCCCGTGCCGCTGCCGCCTCCGGTCCTGCTGGCCCCGTCGACCCCGGCGCCGGCCGGACCGGCCCGGGGTCAGGGGGCCGGGAACACCTCCAGACCTACCGGGTGCAGCCGTCCGGATCGCGTGGTCCGCGTCGGCCTGCGCTACCTTGCGCCGCGGTGCACGCGCGACCGGACGGAGGCGCGCACGGATCGCGGGGGCACGATGACGAGCACGCCAGGACCGGACGCCGCGGCGCAGGACCCGTTCGTCCGGCAGGTGACCTGGCTGGTGGACGAGGCCGGTGGCCGCGCCGAGCTGTCCCGGGCGTCGGGTGGGCGGGTCAGCCCCCGGACGCTGGACTACTGGTGCCGCGGCCGCTACCCGCGCAACGCGGTGACCGGGGCGGTGCGCGAGCTCGACGCCTGGGCCCTGGCGTCGGTGCCGGGTTACCCGGGCGCCGCCGGTGCCCCACGGTTGGTGGAGACCTGCGGCCCGGCCAGCTCCGCCCCGGTCACGGCATCGCAGGCCGCCACGTCACCACCGGCCGCCACGTCACCACGGGCCTCGACGTCACCGCAGCCCTCGACGACCTCGCCGGTCGACGCGGCACACCCCGGCCCCACCGCCCCCGGGGTCGAGCCGGCACCGGCCGGCAGACGCCCCCGGGACCGTCGCACCCGGCTGCTGACCGCCGCGGCCACGGTGGTGCTGGCCGGCGCCGTGGCCGCGGCCATCGTCGCGTTCACGACCGAGGACGGCGTGGACACACTCCCGCCGCTGCCCAGCACCGGGGACGGCACCCTGCTGCCGGAGACCACGGGCAGCATCGGCGCCAACACCTTCGCCGACCCGCGGACGCTGGTCGACAACTCGCTGCCGATCCCGCCGGACACCACCGTGCAGGTGCGCTGCCGGTACTACGCCCCCAGCATCCCCAGCGTCGTCCCGGACGGGTTCTGGTACCTCATCGACTCCGGCGAGTGGGCGGGGCGGTGGTCGCCGGCGAACTCGTTCATGAACGGCGACGTGCCGGGTGAGCGGACGCTGCACAACACCGACTTCGCCGTCCCGGTGTGCCGGTAGCCGGCCTCAGCCGACGATCGCCTCGGCGAAGGCCTCCGGCTCGAACGGCGCGAGGTCGTCGGGGCCCTCGCCCAGGCCGATCAGCTTCACCGGGATGCCGAGCTCCCGCTGCACCGAGACGACGATCCCGCCCTTGGCGGTGCCGTCGAGCTTGGTGAGCACCACGCCGGTGACGTGCACGGCCTCGGTGAACACCCGGGCCTGCACCACCCCGTTCTGACCGGTGGTGGCATCGAGGACGAGCAGCACCTCGTCGACCGGGCCGTGCTTCTCCACCACCCGCTTGACCTTGCCCAGCTCGTCCATCAGGCCGGACTTGGTGTGCAGCCGGCCCGCGGTGTCGACCAGCACGGTGTCGACCTCGGCCTCGATGCCGGTGCGCACCGCCTCGAACGCGACCGAGGCCGGGTCACCGCCCTCACGGCCGCGCACGGTGAGCACCCCGACCCGCTCGCCCCAGGTCTCCAGCTGATCGGCGGCCGCGGCCCGGAAGGTGTCAGCGGCGCCGAGCACCACGCTCTTGCCGTCGCCCACGAGCACGCGGGCGATCTTGCCGACGGTCGTCGTCTTGCCCGCGCCGTTGACCCCCACCACCAGGACGACGGCGGGCCGGCCGTCGTGCCGGTCGGTGCGCAGCGTGCGGTCGAGGTCCGGGCCGAGGACGGCGGTGAGCTCACGCACGAGCAGGCTCTGCAGGTCGGTGCCGGACGCGGTGGCCAGCACCAGGCTCTGGGTGCGCAGCCGCTGCACGATCTGGGTCGTGGCGGCGACGCCGATGTCGGCGGCGAGCAGGGTCTCCTCGACCTCCTCCCAGTCGTCCTCGGTCAGCTTCTCCCGGGACAGCACGGTCAGCAGGCCGCGGCCCAGCGAGGACTGGGAACGGGCCAGCCGCGAGCGGAGCCGGACCAGCCGGCCGGCCGAGGGCGGCGGGGTCTCGAAGACCAGCCCGGGCTCCGGCTCGGCGGGCGGCAGCTCGACCGGCGGCTGGGCCAGCGTCTCCGGGTCGACGGCGGTCGACCCGGTGTGGGCCGGCGGTGGGGGCGCGGTCGTCGGCCGCGGGCGGGTCAGCGTGGTGCCGGCCGCGGCGTCGGAGTCCAGCCGGGTGGTGCGCCGGCCGCGCCCGACGAGCAGGCCGATCCCGGCGATCAGGGCGACGACGAGGATCGCGATCGCGATCAGCACGAACTCCATGCCCCGAGTCTCCCAGCCCGCGCTGCGCCGTGACCGGCCCGGTTGACGCCGGTCATGGGGCAGGCTGTGCCCCATGCCCCAGACCGCCGGCACCCGCCCACTCCTGCTGCTGGGCCCGCTGCTCCGCCACGTCGACCCGGTGTCGGCCACGATCTGGGTCGAGACCGACCGGCCCTGCGTGGTCGAGGTGCTGGGCCGCCGCGCCCAGACGTTCTGCGTGAACGGCCACCACTACGCGCTGGTCGTCGTCGAGGACCTGGAGCCGGGCAGCGTGACGCCCTACGAGGTGCACCTGGACGGCGAGCAGGTGTGGCCCCCGGCGCAGTCGGAGTTCCCACCGAGCCGGATCCGCACCATCGGCCGCGACCGCCCGTTCCGGCTGGCCTTCGGCTCCTGCCGGTACGCCACCCCGACCAGCGTCGACGTCGGCGACGGCATCCCGCCGGACGCGCTGGACGGCTACGCGCGCCGGCTGGTCGCCATGCCGCAGGACGAGTGGCCCGACGCGCTGGTGCTGCTGGGTGACCAGGTGTACGCCGACGAGGTCACCCCGGCGACGCGGCAGTGGATGGCCGCCCGGCGCGACCTGTCGCAGCCGCCGGGCGCCCAGGCCGCGGACTTCGAGGAGTACACCCGGCTCTACGCGGAGTCCTGGAGCGACTCGGAGGTGCGCTGGCTGCTCTCCACGGTGCCGTCCTCGATGGTGTTCGACGACCACGAGATGATCGACGACTGGAACACCTCGGCCGCCTGGCGCGCGGAGGTGACGCCGACCGACTGGTGGCACCGGCGGATCTGCGGCGGGCTGGTCAGCTACTGGGTGTACCAGCACCTGGGCAACCTCTCCCCGGCCGAGCTGTCGGACAACAAGACCTGGCGGGCGATCCAGGACCTGCCCCCGGGCAGCGACGACGCCGGCCCGATGCTCGACGAGATGGCCCGGGCCGCCGACGTCGAGCCGGAGACGGTGCGCTGGAGCTACGTGCGCCACTGGGGGCCGGCCCGGCTGATCATGGTCGACACCCGCGCCGGGCGGGCGCTCGAGGAGCACGACCGCAAGATCGTCGACGACTTCGAGTTCGACTGGGTGGACGCCGCGGTGCGCCGCTCGGTCGAGGACGGCGTCGAGCACCTGCTGATCGGCACCTCGCTGCCCTGGCTGCTGCCGCACTCGGTGCACGACATCGAGCAGTGGAACGAGGCGATGGCGGTCCGCCACCACGGCAAGCCGCTGGGCCGGCTGATGGAGAAGCTCCGCCAGGCGGCCGACCTGGAGCACTGGGCGGCGTTCCGGCAGTCCTTCGAGCGGCTGGGCCGCACGATGGTGTCGGTGGGGCGCGGGGAGCTCGGCCGCCCGCCGGCGACCGCACTGGTGCTCTCCGGCGACGTGCACCACGCCTACGCCGCGGAGCTGGTCGACCCCGGCGGCCTGCAGACCCGGGTGCACCAGCTCACCGTCTCGCCGCTGCACAACGCCGCCCCGCACGCCATCGAGATCGGCTTCCGGCTCGGCTGGAGCCGGTGGGCGCGGGCGCTGACCGGAGGGCTGCGCCGGCTGGGGCGGGTCGAGCGCAGTTCGCTGCAGTGGCAGAAGCAGGCCGGCCCGTTCTTCGGCAACGAGCTGGGCGAGCTGGTGCTGGACGGGCGGGACGCCCGGTTCCTGCTCTGGGCCACCAGCCGGGACGACGACGGCACCGAGCACTTCACCCAGGTGCTGGACACCCGGCTGTCGTGACCACCACCGCACCCGATCCCAGCCGCTCCTCGCTGCCGGTACGCCTGGTCAGCTTCAACGTGCACCACGGCGTGGGCGACGACGGCCGGCACGACCTGCCGCGGCTGGCCCGGCTGCTCGCCGACGCCGACCCGGACGTGATCTGCCTGCAGGAGGTCGACCGGCACTTCGGCGACCGCAGCGAACACGTCGACCAGGCGGAGCTGCTGGCCCGGGCGCTGGACCGGGAGCTCGCCTGGAGCGCCTCGATCGACGAGCCGGGCCGGGGTGGGCGCCGCGAGCGCCGCCAGTACGGCAACGCGGTGCTGTCCCGGCTGCCGGTGCTGGACAGCCAGACGCACCGGTTGCCCGGCGGGGGTGAACCGCGCAGCGCGCTGCGGGTGCTGGTCCGGCTGGACGGCGCGACCCTCCGGGTGACCACCACCCACCTGTCCAGCGCATCGGCCGCCGACCGCGCCGCCCAGGCCGCCGCGGTCGCCGCCCTGCACGCCGATCCGGCCGAGCCCGGGGTGCTGGTCGGCGACCTCAACGCCACCCCGGACGCCCCGGAGCTGAGGGCGCTGCGCGAGCGGTTCAGCGACGCCTGGGAGCTGGCCGGTGAGCGCAGCGACCAGGCGGGCCGGTTCTCGCTGCACGCCGGCCAGGGGCTGACCCACCCGGCCCGCCGCCCGCGGGTGCGGATCGACCAGGTGTGGGCCTCCGCCGGAGTCGCGGTGCGCGACGCCCGGGTGCTCGACGGCTCCGGGGTCTCCGACCACCACCCGCTGCTGGTCGACCTGCTCGTCCCGCCCGACGGCCGCTAGCCGGCCCGGTCCGGGTCGAGCTCGAGCTGCAGTTCCACCACCCACTCGGCCTGGTCGTCGCCCGCGGCGTGCAGGAACACCGTGCGCTGGGCGGCGTCGACGATCGCCGTCCCGCTCCGGCCCTGCGCCTCGGCCCAGCGGGCGAGGGTCTGCCAGCCCAGCCGGACGGCGTCCATCGGGCCGCGGTGCACCACCGACGCCACCCGTGCGGCCGGCAGCTCCACCACCTCCAGGCCGGGGACGGCACCGCCGGCCACGGCCCCGCCGGGCAGGTCACCACTCGTCAGGTCGCCACTGGGCTGGCCGCCATCGACCGGGGCTCCACCGGCCAGGACGTACCCGGTGGTCACCCACGTGCCGCCCGCGCCGCCCGGCGGCCGCGGCGCGTACCGGCTGACCGGTGCCAGCCGAGAGGCCCCGGCGGCGTCCAGCAGCTGCCCGACGCGGTCGAACTGGTCTGCCACCTGCGCGCCGAGGTCGCCGGCGTCCACCTCGACGGCCGAGCTCAGCCCGACCACCCGGACCGCGGCCACGTCCTTGACCCGCACGTCGTCGAGCACCTGGTCTCCTCCGTCGATCAGCCGGAGCCTCGCCTCCACGTGGGCGAGCCGGTGCGCGGTGTCGCGCAGCAGCACCGCCATCGCCGTGTGCCGCTGCTCCAGGAGCGCCCGCACCCGCCGCTCGTCGACCGGCTCCCGCAGCAGCTCGGCGACCTCCGCGAGGCCGAAGCCGAGGTCCTTGAGGACGACCAACCGGTTGAGCCGCTCCAGCTGGGCGAGGTCGTAGCTGCGCCGGCCGGTGCGGCTGTCGACCCGGGCGGGGACGAGCAGCCCGATCGCGTCGTAGTGCCGCAGCATCCGCACCGACACGCCCCCGAGCCGGGCGAGGTCCCCGATCGTCACCATGGGGTCGACCCTGCCTCCTGACACGGTGGAAGGAGCAAGCCCGCCACGGTCAGGCCGGCTGGGCCTCGCGCAGGCGCTGGCTGATCACGCCGGTGATGCCGTCACCGCGCATGCTCACCCCGTAGAGGGCGTCGGCGATCTCCATCGTCCGCTTCTGGTGGGTGATCACGATCAGCTGCGAGGTGTCGCGGAGCTGCTCGATCAGGGTGAGCAGCCGGCCCAGGTTGACGTCGTCGAGGGCGGCCTCCACCTCGTCGAGCACGTAGAACGGCGAGGGCCGGGCCCGGAAGATCGCCACCAGCAGGGCCACCGCGGTCAGTGAGCGCTCCCCGCCGGACAGCAGCGACAGCCGCTTGACCTTCTTGCCCGGCGGCCGGGCCTCCACCTCGACGCCGGTGGTCAGCAGGTCGTCGGGGTCGGTGAGGAAGATGCGCCCCTCCCCGCCGGGGAAGAGGGTGGCGAACACCTGGGCGAACTCGCGCTGCGTGTCGGCGAAGGCGGAGGCGAAGACCTCGTGGATGCGCGCGTCGACCTCCCGGACGACGGTGAGCAGGTCGCGCCGGGTGGCCTTGAGGTCCTCCAGCTGGGTGGCCAGGAAGGTGTGCCGCTCCTCCAGCGCCGCGAACTCCTCCAGCGCCAGCGGGTTCACCTTGCCCAGCGCGCCGAGGTCGCGCTCAGCGCGGGCGGCCCGGCGTTCCTGGGCGGCCCGGTCGTAGGGCACCGGCTCGGGCTCGGGCTCCCCCGCCGCCTCGGCCGCGGCCACCTGGGCCTGGGTCGGTGGCACCAGCGCCACCGGCCCGTACTCGGCGAGCAGGGTGGGCAGGTCGACGCCGTACTCCTCGGCGGCCCGGGCCTCCAGCGCCTCGATCCGCAACCGCTGCTCGGCCCGGGCGACCTCGTCGCGGTGCACCTCGTCGGTGAGCCGGTCCAGCTCCGCGGTGTGCTCGCGCACCCGGGCGCGGACGACGAGCAGCTCGGCCTCCCGGGCCGTCCGTGCCTCGGCCAGGGCGTCGCGCTCGGCCGCGGCCCGGGCCAGCGACGCCGCCAGGTGGGTGAGCGCCTCCTCGGCGCCGCTGCGGACGCCGGCGGCCACCCGGGCGCCGCGCTCGCGGGCCAGCCGGGCCGCCGCCGCGCGCTCGCGGGCCGCCCGCTCCTGCCGTGCCTGCCGGCGCAGCGACTCGGCGCGCCCGGCCAGCGACCGGGCGCGCTCCTCGGCGGTGCGCACCGCCAGCCGCGCCTCGGTCTCGGCCTGCCGGGCCGCGGCGGCCTCGGCCCGCAGCCTGTCCCGCGCCTCGGTCGAGGGCTCCTCCTCGACCGGCGCGGCCTCGGCGGCGGCCAGCCGCTCCTCCAGCTCGACCAGCCCGGCGACCGCGGCGTCCCGGGCCTGCTCGGCCCGCACCCGGGCCGCGTCCAGCCGCTCGGCCTCGGCCACCGCCGAACGCGCGGCAGCGCCCAGCTCGGCCAGTTCGGCGGCGGCGGCCGACCGCGCCCGGTCACCGGCCTGCCGGGCGGTGAGCGCGGTGTCGACGTCGGCGGAGCGGGCGGTGGCGACCTCCCGTGCCCGCGCCAGCTCGTCGGCCAGCCGCGCCGCCGTCGCAGCGGCGCGGTCGAGCTCGGCACCGGCCTCGTCGACCCGCGCCCGCACCTCCAGCCCGGAGGGGGCGTTCGCCTGGCCACCGACCGACCAGTCGGCACCGAGCAGGTCACCGGCCCCGGTGACCGCCCGCACCCGCGGATGGGTGCGCACCAGCTCGACCGCGGCCGGCAGGTCGGCGACGACCGCGACCCGTTCCAGCGCCCGGGCCAGCGCCGGCCCCAGCTCGGCGGGGGCGTCGAGCAGGTCGAGCGCCCAGCGGGCGCCCGGTGGCAACTCCGGCCAGCCGTCGCGGGGCACCGGCGGCAGCCCGCCGGTCACCAGCAGCCCGGCCCGGCCGCCCTGGCTCTCGGCCAGGTGGGCCAGCACCCCGGCCGCCTCCGCGACCCCGGCGACGACGAGCCCATCGGCCATCCCGCCCAGCGCCGCGGCCAGCGCGACCTCGGCGCCGGGGTGCACGGTGATCCGGTCGGTCACCGGGCCGAGGACTCCGGGGAGGGCCGCCGACAGCACGGCCGCCGCACCGTCGGCCGGGGCGAGCCCGAGGGCGAGCGCGTCGCGGCGGGCCTGCCAGCCGGCCCGGTCCCGCTCGGCCGCGCGCTCGGCGGCGGTCAGCTCGGTGACCGCCCGGACCGCCTCGGCGTGCGCCGCGACGGCCGCGGCGTGCGCCGCCGCCAGGTCGGAGTCGTCGCCGGCGTCCTCGCTCAGCTCGTCGCGGCGGGCGGCCAGCCGCTCACCGGCCACGTCGGCGCGCTCCGCGGCCTCTGCGGCGGCCGTGGCCAGCCGCTCGATCTCCGCCTCGCCGGCCGCCGCACGCGAGCGCCCCGCGGCGACCTGGCCGGAGAGCCGGGCCAGCTGCTCACGGCGGTCGGCCAGCGCCCGGGCCGCGGCGACCAGCTCCCGCTCCGCCGCGGCGAGCGCGTCCTCCACCTCCGTGCGGACGCCGACGGCGCTGCCCAGCCGGGCTCGCTCGGCCTCCAGCGCGACGGCGATCTCCCGCTCGGTGGCGTCCACCCGGTCGGCCTCGGCGTCCAGCTGGTCGGGGTCACGGCCAGCCGGCCCGGCGGGCGGGGCCGCGGCCAGGTGCCGGTGCCGTTCGGCGGCCAGCTGCCCGACGCTGCGGAACCGCTCGGCCAGGGTCGACAGCCGGAACCAGCTGTCCTGGGCCGCCGCGAGCACCGGCGCGTCGGCGGCCAGCTGCCGCTCCAGTGCCGACTCCTGGCGGGACGCCTCACCGAGCGCCGCCTCCACCGTGGTGCGCCGGGCACGGGCGGCGGTCTCGTCGGCGACGTCCTTCTCGAGCGCGTCGCGCAGCTGCACCAGGTCGTCGGCGAGCAGCCGCAGCCGGGCGTCACGCAGGTCGGCCTGGACGCCGGCGGCCCGGCGGGCCACCTCGGCCTGCTTGCCCAGCGGCTTCAGCTGGCGGCGCAGCTCGGCGGTGAGGTCGGCCAGCCGGTCGAGGTTGGCCTGCATGGCGTCGAGCTTGCGGAGCGCCTTCTCCTTGCGCTTGCGGTGCTTGAGCACACCGGCGGCCTCCTCGACGAAGGCCCGCCGGTCCTCCGGGCGGCCGGACAGCACGGCGTCCAGCTGGCCCTGGCCGACGATGACGTGCATCTCCCGGCCGATCCCGGAGTCGCTGAGCAGCTCCTGGACGTCGAGCAGGCGCACCTTGTCGCCGTTGATCTCGTACTCGCTCTCACCGGACCGGTACATCCGGCGGGTGATCGAGACCTCGGTGTAGTCGATCGGGAGGGCACCGTCGGCGTTGTCGATCGTGAGCGTCACCTCGGCCCGGCCCAGCGCAGCACGACCGGCGGTGCCGGCGAAGATGACGTCCTCCATCTTGCCGCCGCGCAGGCTCTTGGCCCCCTGCTCGCCGAGCACCCAGGCGATCGCGTCGACGACGTTCGACTTGCCCGAGCCGTTGGGCCCGACGACGGCGGTGATGCCCGGCTCCAGCCGCAGCGTCGTCGGCGACGCGAAGGACTTGAAGCCCTTGAGCGTCAAGCTGGACAGGTGCACGCAGAGACCCTAGCGATGCGGGGCGACAGGACGGCCCCCTCGCAGGGGCCCGCGCCGAGCCTGCGAGGTGTGGGGGGCGAGGGGGTCCTTCGACCTTCTTCAGGCGAGGACGGGCGACGACGACTCGTGGGCCATCGTCAGCAGCTCACGGGCGATCGTGGCGTCGCGCTCCTCGCGGAGGGCGGCGAGCTCCGCCTCGAGACGGCGGACCCGGGCGCGCAGGGCGGCGTTCTCCTCGGCCACTCGCAGCTCGTGCGGAGCGACGACGGAACCGAACAGGGCCTTGGCCATGACTCAGCGGCCTTTCGACAGCAGGTGGATGTCCCGTCGCACCGCCGGAGGCGGTCTGCGCGGGCTGGTGACCTCAGGGTGACACCGGCGGCCAGCACGGTCAACGGCACCACGGAGGCCTCACCGTGTCGGGTGCATGTCGCCTTCGTCACCCCACGGTGAAGCCGCGCACCCCCTGCACCTCGTCCTCGCGGGGCTCCACCGCGCGCACCGTGCCCGGCGCACCGGGGCCGGAGAGCTCGGCGAGCACCGCACGGACGTCGTCCGCCGGCCCCTCCAGCACCACCTCGACCCGGCCGTCGGCCAGGTTGGTCGCCGCGCCCGTCAGCCCACGCTCCGTCGCCGCCTGCCGGACGAACCACCGGTAGCCCACCCCCTGGACCGTGCCGTCGACCAGGGCGACGACCCGCAGCGGGGCGCTCACCGGCTCGACCGCGCGCGGGGCCGGGGCTGGCAGTGCGGGCAGCTGTAGCTGGAGCGGTTCATGAACTGCTCGCGCACGATCGCCGTCCCGCACCGCGGGCAGGGCCGGTCCTCCTGGCCGTAGACGGCGAGGTGGCGGGAGAAGTACCCGCTCTGCCCGTTGACGTCGACGTACAGCGAGTCGAAGGAGGTGCCGCCCTGCTCCAGGCTCTCGGTGAGCACGTCGCGCACGCCCTCCAGCAGGTCGGCGACCTGGGCCCGGGTGAGCTTGTCGGTCGGCCGCGCGCCGTGCAGCCGGGCCCGCCACAGCGACTCGTCGGCGTAGATGTTGCCCACGCCGCCGATCAGCGTCTGGTCGAGCAGCGCCCGCTTCACCTCGGTGCGCCGGCGGCGGAGCGCGGCGCTGAAGGTGTCGAGG
Source organism: Modestobacter lacusdianchii (assembly GCF_054177765.1). Taxonomy (NCBI): domain Bacteria; kingdom Bacillati; phylum Actinomycetota; class Actinomycetes; order Geodermatophilales; family Geodermatophilaceae; genus Modestobacter; species Modestobacter lacusdianchii. Next base: position 42,835 of record NZ_JBJJTJ010000030.1, read on the forward strand.
TCGAAGTCGTCGTCCAGCGGGTCGGTGGCGATGTGCTCGAGCCGGGTGGGCAGCCCCTCGTCGGGGGCGTCCTCGACGGCGAGCCCGCCGAACGTGCGCTGGTCGACGAAACGCAGCTCGCGACCGCGGTCGGTGAACCGGAAGCGGGCCCGCAGGTGCACCTCGTCGGGTTCCTCGGGCTTCTCCACCAGCAGCTGACCGCTCATGCCCAGGTGCGCGACCAGCGCCCGCCCCGACGGGGTGCCGTCCGGTTCGGCCATCGGCAGCCACAGGTACTTGCCGCGCCGGTGGGCGGCGGTGAGGGTGCGACCGGTCAGCGCCGTGACGAAGTGGTCGGCGCCCTCGAGGTGCCGGCGGACCGCCCGCGGGTGGTGCACCTCGACCTCGCGGATCGTGCGGCCGGTGACCCACCGGTCCAGGCCGCGGCGGACCACCTCGACCTCGGGCAGCTCCGGCACGGGTCAGCTCCCCGCGGGTCCGCCGTCGGCTGCGGAGAGCGCCCGCCAGGCCGCCTCGGCCGCCTCCTGCTCGGCGGCCTTCTTGGTGCGACCCGATCCCGAGCCGCGGACCACACCGGCCAGCAGCACGGCGGCGGTGAACGTCTTGGCGTGGTCGGGGCCGTCGTCCTCGACGACGTAGACGGGTGCGCCCAGGCCCTGCGCGGCGCCGAGCTCCTGGAGGCTGGTCTTCCAGTCCAGGCCGGCACCGCGGGTGGCCGACTCGGCCAGCAGCGGGTCGAACAGCCGGTGCACGATCGCCGCGGCGGTGTCCAGGCCGCGCCCCAGGTGGATGGCGCCGATCAGCGCCTCCAGCGCGTCGGCCAGGATCGAGTCCTTCTCCCGCCCACCGGTGGAGCGTTCACCCCGGCCCAGCAGCAGGTGCGGGCCGATGCCGCCGTCCCCCAGGGAACGGGACACCCGGGCCAGCGAGGTCATGTTGACCACCGAGGCGCGCAGCTTGGCCAGCTGCCCCTCGGGCAGAGCGGGGTGGCTGCGGTAGAGCTCGTCGGTCACCACGAGGCCGAGCACCGAGTCGCCGAGGAACTCCAGGCGCTCGTTGGTGGGCAGCCCACCGTTCTCGTAGGCGTAGGACCGGTGGGTCAGTGCCAGCCGGAGCAGGTCGGCCGGCAGCTCCACGCCCAGGGCGTCGACCAGCCAGCGGGCGGCCTGCTCGAGGTGCTCGTCCCCGGACGAACGACCGCCGGCGTCCTCGGTCACGGGCTCCCCGAGGAGGGAGCCC
>NZ_JBJJTJ010000031.1:0-39924 GCF_054177765.1 Modestobacter lacusdianchii
TTAGCATATTTTCCAAAAACACTCTCCACACCACAACAGCGCGCCACAATTCCTAAATTTGGAGGAGGGCGGGCCCCGGCGGGGCGGCCCCCATCGCCGCTTCTAGGGGTGACCTGTTGGCCATTGTTGGGTGGCATTGAAAATGCGCGGTGGAATGAAGGTGTACGCCGGCTCGCCGGCTGCCGCGCGTCATTACCTTGAGGCCGACCGCGGCCGGGCCGATGACTACTACCTGACCGAGGGCACAGGCATGGCCCGCCGCTTCGTGGCCCGCGACGGACGGGTGGCCGAGCGGGCGCCGCTCACCGGGGAGACCTACGAGACCTGGGTGGCCGGCCGCGACCCGGACACCGGGAACCCACGGGGGCGGCTGCGCGCCGACGCCCATGCGGTGCGGTTCGTGGAGGTGGTGGTCAATGGCCCGAAGTCCTGGTCGTTGGCCGCCGCGATGCACGAGGACGTCGCGGCCGCCTATGACGCCGCGCAGGACCGCGCTGCCGCCGAGATCATCGGCTGGCTTTCCGACCACGCGACCACCCGGGTCGGTCCGCGTGGCGGGCAGGTGCAGGTGCCACTCAGTGTGCTGGAGGCGGTGACAGTGCGGCACTACACCTCCCGCGCCGGGGATCCGCATCGGCATCTGCACCTGCAGATCGCCGCGCGGGTGTTCGCCGCCGGGCAATGGCGCGGGCTGCACACCGTCGGTGTGCGTGACTTCCTCGCCGCCATCAACGGAATCGGGCACGCCGCGGTCGCCTGTGACCCGCAATTCCGCACCGCCCTGGCCGCCCACGGCTACACCCTGGATGCGGCTGGAGAAATACTGGAGCTCGCCGCCTACGTCGGTCCGTTCAGCGCCCGGGCGGCGCAGATCGGGCGCAACCTGGACCGCTACGAACGCGACTGGATTGCCGCGCACCCCGGCGAATCGCCGGGGCCGGCGCTGCGGCGAGCGTGGGACGCCCGCGCATGGGCCGACGGCCGCCCGGACAGGGTCACCCCGCGTTCGGGGGCCGACCTGGCCGTGCGGTGGCGGGCCGAGCTGGCAGCCCTGGGCTACCGCGACCCCGAGCGACCGGTCCAGCTGCGGCCCACCCCGATCGGCGTCCTGGACCGCGACCGCGCCGCCGACCAGATGGTCACCCGGCTGGCCGCCGGCCACTCGGCCTGGAACGCCGCCGATCTGCGCGGCGAAGCCGAACGGCTGCTCGCCGGCTCAGGCGTCGTCGCCGAGGCCGCGGCCCGTAGCGAGCTGGCCGGTGACCTCACCGCCCGCGCCCTCGCCCGCTGCCTTCCACTGCTGGACCGCGACGGGGTACCCGAGCACGTCCGGGCCTGGTCCTCCCCGGCGGTGCTCGAGGTGGAAGCCGACCTGCGCGTCCGGTTAGACGCCCGCGCCGGTCAGCCACCGGTAGGAGGACCGCCGCTGGCGCCGCTGCCGGCCGACGTTGTCCGGGGCCTGGATGCCGGCCAGGCCGCGGTGGTCGCCGCGCTGGCCGGCGACCGACGGCTGGCCGTGGTGGAGGGTGCGGCCGGGGCCGGTAAGACCACCACGCTGGCCTCCACGCGCGCCGTACTCGAACGGCAGGGGCGGCGACTGGTTGTGGTGACGCCGACGCTGAAGGCCGCCCAGGTCGCCCGCACGGAGGTGGGCGCGGCCGCAGGGTCGGCGGCGTCCCTGGTCTTCGCCCACGGCTGGCGCTGGAACGAGGACGGCGAGTGGACCCGACTCGCCGTCGGCGAGGCCGACCCGGTGACCGGCCGCGTCCACACCGGGCCGGCGGAGGGCATCCGGCTGCGGCCCGACGATCTGCTGGTCGTCGACGAGGCCGGCATGCTCGACCAGGACACCGCCCGCGCCCTGCTCGCCGTCGCCGACGAGGCCGGGGCGCGGCTGGCGCTGCTGGGGGACCGCCACCAGCTCGCCGCGGTCGGCCGCGGGGGTGTCCGGGACCTGGCCGCCGCTCAGGCCGACCCGGCCGGCTGCCTGACATTGGAGTCGGTGCACCGCTTCACCCTCACCGGCAGCGCCGGCCAGTCGATTCCGGACGGTGAGTACGCCGAGCTGACGTTGGCGATGCGGCGGGGTGACACCCCGGGTGCGGTGTTCGACGCCCTCCTCGCCCGCGGCCGGATCCACCTGCACCCCGACCACGCAGCGCTGCGGGACGCCGTGGCGGCGGCCGCCGCCCACGTCCCGCAGGCGGCCGATGTCGCGGTGGTGGCGGACACCCGCGAGCAGGTGAGCGAGCTCAACGCCGCCATCCGCAACCGGCTGGTCAGCGACGGCCGCGTCGACGACGTCCGGGTCGTGACCACGCGGGCGGGACAGCGGATCGGCGCCGGTGACAGGATCGCCACCCGGCGCAACGACCGGAACCTGGAGGTGGCCAACCGGGACACGTGGACCGTCACCGCGGTCGGCCGGCGCGGCGGGCTGCTGGTCACCGCCGGCACGGCCACCGGTGACGTTCCCCCGGGCGATGTCACCCCGGCCGGCGCACGGGTCCGGGTGCTGCCCGCCGACTACGTCACCGAGCACGTGGAACTGGCCTACGCCAGCACCGCGCACGGCGTGCAGGGCGACGCCGTTCCCGCCGCGCACGTGGTGATCGGCGACCAGACCGGTGCGGCCTCGGCCTACGTCGGCATGACCCGCGGACGGTTGTCCAACACCGCACACCTCGTCGCCGCCGACGTGGCCGAGGCCCGGGCGCAGTGGATCGCCGTCTTCGGCCGCGACCGGGCCGACCTCGGCCCCGGCCACGCCGCCGAGCTCGCCGCTCGAGAGGCCGCCCGCGACCGCCAGGACCGGTCGCGCGACCGGACGCCGGCGGCTCCGGCGCTGCCGGTCGCGCCGGTAGCGAGCGTCCCCCGGCCCGAGGCGGAGCGGCGGGGACCCTCCCTCGCCCGTGGAGGCGCCGCCCCGGGCATGGGGCGATGAGCGGGGGCGCCTCCACCGGCCGGCCGCGGGCCCGGACACCGGTAACAGGAGGAGAACCGGAGGATTTCGGAAGCCATCGGTGGTCGGCTGTCACCAATCGCGCCCAGATGGCGCCTTCTCCCCTGACGGAGCACAGCCCATCCGAGCCCACCGGAGCAACCCATGTCCGACGATCCCACCCGCCGCGAGCCCGAACTGCTCACCATCACGGAGGCCGCAGAGCTGCTCCGCGCTCCGGTGGCCACCCTCCGGTACTGGCGCCACTTGGGCACCGGACCGCGCAGCTTCCGCCTCGGCCGCCGCGTCCTCTACCGCTACGACGACCTTCAGGCGTGGGTCGAGCAGCATCTGGGTCGAGGCGCCACCGGATAGCCATCCGCAGAAGCGGCTGAGAGTCCCGGATGTCAGCCCTGACCTCGTCAGATTTCTCGGGCATGCTTCGGCCCGAACCGTTCCGTCCCAACAAGTGACGACGTCGACCGCGAGCAGGTCGCGTCGAAGACGTGGAGGAGTCAGCCATGGCGAGCGTGGCGAAGCGGGTCCGCAACGGGCGAACGACCTACGAGGCGCGGTGGCGGGACGACCAGGGCAGGCAACGCAAGAGGTCCTTCGGCAAGAAGGGCGATGCCGACCGTCACGCGGCCACGGTCGAGGCGGACAAGGCCCGCGGCACGTACGTCGAACCCTCGAAGACCACCGTCGCGGAGTACGCCCGGAGGTGGGCGGAGACCCGCCCGCACCGGCCGACCACGGCGCGGCGGACCGAGATGATGATTCGGCTGCACATCGACGGGACGCGTCTCGGTGGCCGGAAGCTCGCGGACGTTCGTCCGTCCGAAGTTCAAGCGTGGGCCACCGATCGTTCGAGAGTGCTGGCCCCCACCACTGTGAGGCAGGCCGTCGGGCTGCTTCGGAGTGTGTACGGGGCCGCGGTCCTCGACCGACTGGTGGCCTCCTCGCCCGTCGTCCGCATCCAGCTCCCCCGACACGAGAGGGAGCGCGTCGTGCCGTTGTCAGTTGAGCAGGTGGCGGCGCTTGCCCGGGCCATGCCGGAGCGCTACGAGGCCATGGTCCTGACCCAGGCTGGGCTCGGGCTCCGGATCGGCGAGCTGCTCGCGCTCCGGGTCCAGGACGTCGACTTCCTGCGGCGGACCGTGCGGATCGAGTGGCAGTTCACCCAGGGGTCGAAGGGCGAGCGGAGCGAGCCGAAGACTCCCCGGTCGAGGAGGATCGTCCCGCTGCCCCGGGTGGTCGCCGACGTGCTGGCCGCCCACCTGGCGGCGTATACGGCAGGCGAGGACGGAACGATCTTCACCACCGGGAAGGGCGCCCCGCTCGGACACGTCTACTACGGCCACAATCTGATGGGCCGGGCGGTGAGCGATGCGGGCCTACCGAAGGGGACGACCAGCCACGACCTGCGACACCACTACGCCAGCGTTCTGCTGGCCGCCGGCGAGTCGGTCGTGGCGGTCGCCGAACGACTGGGGCACGAGGACGCCTCGCTGGTCCTCAGCACCTACGGGCACCTAATGCCGGACTCGGACGACCGGACGCGGAGCGCCATCGACGCGGCGTGGGACGCGACCGGTGCCTCGTGTGCCCCAGATGTGCCCCAAGCCGCCCAGACGGCCCGTTAGTCGACCAGGTCGACGACGACGGGGGCGTGGTCGCTGGCGCCCTTGCCCTTGCGTTCCTCGCGATCTATCAGGCCATTTGTCACCCGGGTAGCCAGGGCGGGGGAGCCGAGCACGAAGTCGATCCGCATGCCCTCGCGCCGGGGGAACCGCAGCTGCGTGTAGTCCCAGTACGTGTAGACGCCGGGGCCCGGGGTGTACGGCCGGACGACGTCGGTGAACCCGGCGTCCAGCACCCCGCGGAACGCCGCCCGCTCGGGCTCGGAGACGTGCGTGGAGTGGCTGAACACCGACATGTCCCAGACGTCGTCGTCCTGAGGGGCGATGTTCCAGTCGCCGACCAGCGCCACCTGCGCCTCGGCGTCGTCGGTGAGCCACCCGCCGGCGCTGACCCGCAGCGCCTCCAGCCACTCGAGCTTGTACTGCAGGTGCGGGTCGGTGAGCGTGCGGCCGTTGGGCACGTAGAGGCTCCACACCCGCACCCCGCCGCAGGTCGCGCCCAGCGCCCGCGCCTCGGCGGCCGGCTCGGCGCCCTCCTTGGCCCACGACGGCATGCCCGGGAAGCCGACCTCCACGTCGGTCAGGCCCACCCGGGACAGCAGCGCGACGCCGTTCCACTGCGAGTAGCCGACGTGCGCGACCTCGTAGCCCAGCGCGCGGAACCGCTCCTCGGGGAACTGCTCGTCCTTGCACTTGGTCTCCTGCAGCGCCAGGACGTCGACGTCGCTGCGCTGCAGCCAGGCCTCCACCCGGTCGACTCGGCTGCGGATGGAGTTCACGTTCCAGGTGGCCAGGCGCATGACCGTCGACCTTAGGCGGGCCTCGCCGGAGGCCTCCAGCGGCTGTGGGGCGCGCCCTCGTCGTCGGGCCTCAGGCCTGGGAGAGCGGGGCGATCTCGGTGTCGGACCTCGACTGCATCCGGGCGCGCATCCGCTCGCGGCTCTCCACGAACTTGGTCGCCTGCGCGTCCAGCCCGACCATGAACTGGGCGAGCTCCTCGCGGGCGCGCTCGCCCTCGGGGCCGAGGTTGGTGCGCTCGAAGACCTTCCAGGCGCGCAGCACGGGCGAGATGACCTCGTCGTGGTGCAGGCGGAGGTCGTAGATGCCGGCCTTGGCGATGAGCACCGAGTTCTTCCGGAAGCCGGCCATCGAGGCGCCGGGCATCTCGAAGCGCATGACCTCGTCGGCGACCGCGCGCATCGTCTCGTCCGGGGCGATGTCGAACGCCGCGGAGACGATGTTGCGGTAGAAGACCATGTGCAGGTTCTCGTCCTTGGCGATCCGGGCGAGCAGCCGGTCGGCGATCGGGTCGCCGGTGGCCTTGCCGGTGTTCCGGTGGCTCACCCGGGTGGCCAGCTCCTGGAACGACACGTAGGCGACCGCCTCCAGCGGGGTCTTGTCCCCGGAGTCGTAGCCGGAGGTCATGTAGTCCATCCGGGCGCGCTCGAGCTCGACCGGGTCGACCCCGCGGGTGACGACGAGGTAGTCGCGCAGCGCGATGCCGTGCCGGTTCTCCTCCGCCGTCCAGCGGCCGACCCAGGTGCCCCAGGCACCGTCCCGGCCGAACCGGGTGGCGATCTCCCGGTGGTAGCTGGGCAGGTTGTCCTCGGTGAGCAGGTTGGTGAACATCGCGGCCTTGGCCGTCTCGTCCAGCTTCGACTGCTCCGGGGCCCAGTCCTCGCCGCCCAGGAAGGCGAAGTCCCGCCCCTGGGACCACGGGATGTAGTCGTGCGGGTGCCACTCCTGCGCCAGGCCGATGTGCCGGTTGAGGTTCTCCTCGACCACCGGCTCGAGCTCGATGAGCAGTGCGCCCTGCGTCGACGTCTCCGACACGTTGACCTCCCTGGTCAGCCACCTACGGTCCCGTAACCTACGGCACCGTAACCACGTGACCGGGACGACGGCCCGGCCGAGGGCCAGGTTCTCGGACGCCGGCGGTGGGTGGACGGCGCCCGGTGGGGAGGTACCCGCCGACCCCCGGTCCAGTCGTCCGGGCATGACCCGGATCACAGCGCGCTGCCCGTGCGGGTGAGGTCGGACGATCAGAGGGGCATCCGTCCACCGATCAGTGGGAACATGACCGGATGACCGGAGTCCTGGCAGCCGCATGAGCGGGGAGAACCAGCACGGCAGCCACCGGTGGCGCCCTGGCGACACCGAGCGGATCGACCCGGTCGACGTCCAGGCGACCACCGGCCTCCCGCTCGCCGACGACGACCGGTCCGCGCACGGCGCAGGCCGGCACGCCGCGTCCGGCTTCGGCCCCGCACTGGGGCTGACGGTCCTCGGCGCGGTCGTCCCCGGCACCGCCTTCCTGGCCAGCGGACGGCGCCGGCTCGGCGCGGTCGTGCTCGCCGTGTTCCTCCTGCTGCTGGCCGGTGGGGTCTGGCTGGCCACCGTCGGCTGGCGCGACACGCTCCGGCTCGCGGTCGACTCCACCGCCCTGCTCTGGGTGATCGGCGGCATCTGCGTCGCGGCGCTGGCCTGGCTGGCCGTCGTCGTCACCGGGTACCTCGCGGTGCGCCCGAGGCCGCTGCGCGGCTGGCAGCACGCGGTCGGCGGCCTCGTCGTCCTGGCGCTGTGCCTGGCCGTCGTCGTCCCGGCCGGCTGGGCCGTGCGGATCGCCGACGCCCAGCGCGACCTGGTCGACACGGTCTTCGCCGACGGCGAGAGCGCCACGGTCACCGACGCACCCGAGGGCGAGAGCCTCTTCGGCGACCGCGAGGAGCTCAACATCCTGCTGCTGGGCGGCGACGGCGGGGAGGGCCGGGAGGGCGTCCGCACCGACACGGTGATCGTCGCCAACGTGCAGGTGGACACCGGGGCGACGACGCTGTTCAGCCTCCCCCGCAACCTGGAGGACCTGCCCTTCCCGGCCGACAGCCCGCTCGCCGCGGTGTACCCCGACGGGTTCGACGCCGGCAGCGAGAGCGAGAGCCTGCTCAACGCCGTCTACCGCAACGGCCCGGCCTGGTACCCCGACGTCCTGGGCCCCACCGACGACCCGGGAGCCGACTTCCTCAAGCTCGGGGTCGGCGAGGCGCTCGGCCTGCAGATCGACTACTACGTGCTGGTCAACCTCGACGGCTTCAGCCGGCTGGTCGACGCCCTGGGCGGGATCACCGTCGACGTGAACTACTACGTCCCGGTCGGCGGCGAGCCGAGCCTCGGCGTCCTGCCCGACGCCTACATCGCCCCCGGCCCCGACCAGCTCATGGACGGCGCCACGGCGCTGGCCTACAGCCGTGGTCGGTTCGGCCTGACGGACTACCAGCGGATGGACCGCCAGCGGTGCGTCCTCGACGCCATCGTCGAGGCGGCGGACCCGATGACCCTGCTGTCCCGGTTCCAGCAGCTCGCCGCGACCACCCAGGACATCGTCTCCACCGACGTGCCGCAGCGGGTGCTGGGCGACGTCGTCGAGCTGGGGCTGCGGGTCAAGGACGCGCCCATCCGCAGCGTGGTCTTCGACGACACGGTGATCGACCCGGCCTACCCGGACTACGACCGCATCCGTGCGCTGGTCCAGCAGGCGCTGGCCGGGCCGTCGGACACCTCGCCGGCCGCCGGGACGACGGCCCCGTCGGCCGCACCGTCGTCGGCCGCACCGTCGAGCGACCCGGCGACGAGCAGCGCACCGCCCGCGGGGGCGGCGGAGGACCCCGCCGCCGAGGTCAGCGACGCCTGCGCCTACGACCCGGCGCAGGCGCAGGCCGCCCTGGCCGAGGGGCAGCCCCCGACCCGCAACGGCTGATCACCCGCCGGCCAGCACCACCATGAGGGTGCGCGGGCCGTGCACGCCCTCGACCCGCTGCAGCTCGATGTCGCTGGTCGCCGACGGCCCGCTGACCATGGTCAGCGGGCGCAGCGGGTCGAGCCGGGCCAGCCCCTCGGGCACGCTGCCCACCACCTGGTCGGCGGTCACGACGCAGACGAGGCAGTCCGGCAGCAGGGACAGCGCACGCCGCCCGCAGGCGGGGGAGCCGTCCAGCACCAGCGTGCCGGTCTCGGCGATCGCCACGGCGACGGCGGTGACCGAGGCCGCCCGCTCGGCCAGCTGCACCGCCGGCCGGTCGTCGTCCACGTCGCAGCCGGCCGGCCGCCACTGCTCGGACAGCCCGGGCGCGACGACGACGTCGCCGGCCGCCCACCCGGCGCCCAGTGCCTGGTCCAGGGCGGCCCGCACCGTCGCCTCGACCTCGGCCGGGGAGCAGCGCAGCACGGTGGCCCGGTAGTCCTCCACCCGGTCGACCAGCAGCTCCAGCAGCTCGGCGTCCCCGGCGGGCCGGCCGTCGGTCAACCGGTAGTCACGGACGACCTCCGGCGCCGGCGTCCGGGTCTCGCCCAGTGCCTGGCGGATCCGGCCCAGCACCTCCTCGCGGGCGCTCATCGTCGTCCGCCGCTCGTGTTGCACGTGGAACCACTCACGACCGGTGCTCCTCGGTCCACTGCTGCACGAACGTCTTGGTCGGTGGGGTGGGCAGGTCGCGGCTGCGCGTCCACCCGGACACCGGCGGCGGCAGCGTGTTCGGCAGCGTGGGCTTCCCGCGGGAGAACAGCCGGCCCAGCCGGGCGCCGCGCTGGGCCAAGTGCCACAGCCGGGGATGCGACATCGCCTTCGCCAGGCCGCGGAAGGCGACCGCCTCCGCCGTGGGTCGCTCCTGGGCCTCGACGTGCTCGCCCCGCAGGTGCACCAGGATCGAGGGGATGTCGATCGCCACCGGGCAGACGTCGTAGCAGGCGCCGCAGAGCGAGGAGGCGTAGGGCAGCGAGGCGTTGTCCTCGACGCCGGTGAGCATCGGGGAGAGCACCGCGCCGATCGGGCCCGGGTAGACCGAGCCGTAGGAGTGCCCGCCGGCCCGCTCGTAGACCGGGCAGACGTTCAGGCAGGCCGAGCAGCGGATGCAGTGCAGCGCCTCCCGGCCCACCTCGTCGGCGAGTACCGCCGTCCGGCCGTTGTCGAGCAGGACCAGGTGGAACTCCTGCGGCCCGTCGCCGGGTGTGACGCCGGCCCAGGTCGAGGTGTAGGGGTTCATCCGCTCGCCGGTGGAGGACCGGGGTAGCAGCTGCAGGAAGACCTCCAGGTCGCGCCAGGTCGGCACCACCTTCTCGATCCCCATGACGGTGATCAGCGTCTCCGGGAGGGTCAGGCACATCCGGCCGTTGCCCTCGGACTCCACCACGGTGAGCGTGCCGGTCTCGGCGACACCGAAGTTCGCGCCGCTGACCGCCACCCGCGCCCGCAGGAACCGCTCGCGCAGGTGCGCCCGGGCGGCCATCGCCAGCTGGCGCGGGTCGTCGGTCAGGCCGGGGTCGACGCCGGGGATGGTGCGGGCGAAGATCTCGCGGATCTCCGCGCGGTTCTTGTGGATCGCCGGCACCAGGATGTGCGACGGGCTGTCCTCCCCCAGCTGCACGATCAGCTCGGCGAGGTCGGTCTCGAAGACGTCGAGCCCGGCGCCCTCCAGCGCCTCGTTCAGGCCGATCTCCTGGGTGGCCATCGACTTGACCTTGACCACCTCGGACGTGCCGGTGGCCAGCACCAGCCGGGTGACGATCTCGTTGGCCTCGTTCGCGTCCCGGGCCCAGTGGACGACGCCGCCGCGGGCGGTCACCTGGCGCTCGAGCTCCTCCAGGTGGTCGTCGAGGCGGGCCATCGTGGCGGTCTTGAGCGCCTTGCCGGCCGCGCGCAGCTGCTCCCAGTCGGGCAGCTCGCCGACCACCTTGGCCCGCTTGCCGCGGATCGTGCTGGTCGCGTGGCCGAGGTTGGCCCGCAGCTGGCCGTTGCGCAGCGCGCCGCGGGCGGCGTCGGGGAAGGGCTCGGCGCCACGCAGGTGGCCCACGCCGCGCGGGGCGGTGGGCAGTGCGGGCATGCCCAGGTCGACGGTGGTCACGCCGGCACCGCCGGGACGGCCTTCTGGTCAGGGGTCACGGCTTCCTCCGTCGAGGCGAGGATCTCGGCCAGGTGCACCGTGCGGGTGCCGGCCCGGAGTCGGGAGAGGCCGCCGCCGATGTGCATCAGGCAGGACGCGTCGCCGGCGGTGCAGACCTCGGCGTGGGTGCCGAGCACGTTGGCCATCTTGTCGGTGAGCATCGCGGTGGAGGTGTCGGCGTTCTTCACCGCGAAGGTGCCGCCGAAACCGCAGCACTGCTCGGCGCCGGGCAGCTCCACCAGCTCCAGCCCGCGCACCGCCCGCAGCAGCTGCAGCGGCGCGTCACCGACCCGGAGCAGCCGCAGCGAGTGGCAGGTCGGGTGGTAGGTGACCCGGTGCGGGTAGTACGCGCCGACGTCGGTCACGCCGAGCACGTCGACCAGGAACTGGGACAGCTCGTAGGTGCGGCCGGCCAGCTCCTCGGCGGCCCGGGCGAGCGCCTCGTCCCCGGCCCGCCGGGCGACGGCGGCCTGCTGGTGGTGGATCGAGGCCACGCACGAGCCGGACGGCGCGACGATCACCTCCGCGCCGGCGAAGGCCCGCACGTGGTTGGCGACGATCGGCACCGCCTCGCGCCGGTAGCCGGTGTTGACGTGCATCTGCCCGCAGCAGGCCTGCGTCGGCGGGACGACGACCTCCTGGCCCAGCCGCTGCAGCAGGGCTGCGGTGGCGTGGGCCACGGTCGGCGTCATCGTGTCGACCAGGCAGGTGGCGAAGAGTGCGACCTTCAACTGAGACCTCCGCTCAGCTCGCCACGGACCGGCTGAGGTGCCGGGCCGTGCTGGACTCGCGGGCGACGAGCGCGGGCTCGAAGACCGGTTGCTGGTGCTGGTGCTCCTCACCGGAAGCCTCGTCCAGCAGCAGCTCCGCCGCTCGGCGGCCCAGCTCCTGGCGGGGCTTGCGCACCGAGGTCAGCGGGACGGCGGCGGCGGCCGCGTAGTCGATGTCGTCGTAGCCGACGATGGCGAAGTCGTCGGGCACCCGGACCTGCTGGCGCACCATCTCCTGCAGCACGCCCATCGCCAGCAGGTCGTTCGCGCAGACCGCGGCGGTCGGGCGCTCCCCGGCGGGCATCCCGAGGACGCGGGAGGCCGCCTCGCGGCCGCCGGCCACGGTGAGCGTCCCGGGGGTGACCACGGTGAGGGCGTCGTCGGAGCCGGTGCCCTCGCGGACGGCGGCGACCACCCCCTCGTAGCGCTCCTGCAGCTGGGGCAGCCCGCCGGGGCCGCCGATGAAGGCGATCCGGCGGTGGCCGTGGCCGAGCAGGTGGTCGGCGGCCAGTCGGCCGCCCAGGACGTCGTCGACGGCCACGGCGCACTGGTCGGGGCCGGGGGCGCGGCGGTCCAGCAGCACCACCGGCACGCCGCGCTGCCGCAGCGTCTCGACCTGCGGGGAGAGCTCGGCGGTCGGGGTCAGGACGACCCCGCGCACCCGCTGCTCGGTGAGTGCGTCGAGGTGGGCGGCCTCCTTGGCCGGGCGGCCGTCGGAGTTGCACAGCACCACCGACAGCCCCTGCGCGTTGGCCACCTCCTCCACCCCGCGGGCGACGTCGGTGAAGAACGGGTTGGCGATGTCGAGCACCACCAGCCCGATGGTGCGGCTGCGGCCGGCGCGCAGCTGGCGGGCCGACTCGTTGCGCACGAAGCCCAGGGCGGTGATGGCGGACAGCACCCGGTCGCGGGTCGCGGGGCTGACCGAGTCGGGCCGGTTCAGGACGTTGCTGACCGTGCCCACCGAGACCCCGGCGGAGACGGCGACGTCCCGGATGCTGGCGGTCAGTGTCGCCCCCTCGGGTCGTCGGCCGGTGCGTCGACCGTGTGCACGCGGCTGGTCCGTTGACCGTTCGCACCCAGCATCCTACTGTGGCCCACAGCACCTTGTGAATCGTTTCAGTGAGGAGGCGTCGTGCCGCGGGTCTGCTTCACCCTCCAGGTGCGCCCCGACCGGCTCGCCGAGTACCGCGAGCGTCATGCCGCCGTCTGGCCGGAGATGCTCCGCGCGCTGCGCGACGCCGGCTGGCGCGACTACCAGCTCTTCCTGCGCCCCGACGGGCTGCTCGTCGGCGTCGTCGAGACCGACGACCTGGCCGCCGCGCAGGCCGCCGTGGACGCAGCCGAGGTCAGCGCCCGGTGGGAGACCGAGATGGCCCCCTTCTTCGCGACCGGCGACGGCCGCGGCAAGGCCACGCTCGACCTCGTCTTCGACCTCGACGCCCAGTTGCGGGCCGCCGGGGAGCACACCACCACGAACGGAGAGACCCCGTGACCACCGATCTCCGCAGGCAGGCGCTGACCGCGCTCGCCGAGCAGACCATCGAGCTGCCCTCGTGGGCGTTCGGCAACGCGGGCACCCGGTTCAAGGTGTTCAGCAGCCCCGGCGTCCCCCGCGACCCGTTCGAGAAGATCAGCGACGCCGCCGTCGTCCACCGGTACACCGGCGCCGCCCCGCGGGTCTCGCTGCACGTCCCGTGGGACCTCGTCGACGACTTCGGCGCGCTCGCCCGGCACGCCGCCGACGAGGGCGTCTCGATCGGCGCGATCAACTCGAACCTGTTCCAGGCCGACGAGTACAAGCTCGGCTCGCTCACCTCCGCCGACCCCGCCGTGCGGGCCAAGGCCGTGGCCCACCACGTGCAGTGCATCGACGTCATGCGGGCCACCGGGTCGACCGACCTGAAGATCTGGCTGCCCGACGGCACCAACTACCCCGGTCAGGACGACATCCGCGACCGTCAGGACCGGCTGGCCGAGTCGCTGCAGCAGGTCTACGCCGAGCTCGACCTCGGGCACCGGCTCATCCTCGAGTACAAGTTCTACGAGCCGTACTTCTACACGATGGACATCCCCGACTGGGGCACCTCGCTGCTGCACTGCCTGGCCCTCGGCGAGCAGGCGATGGTCGTCCTGGACACCGGCCACCACGCGCCGAACACCAACATCGAGTTCATCGTCGCCCAGCTGCTGCGGGTCGGCCGGCTCGGCGCCTTCGACTTCAACTCCCGCTTCTACGGCGACGACGACCTGATCGTGGGCGCGGCCGACCCGTTCCAGCTGTTCCGGATCATGAACGAGATCGTCCGGGCCGACGCGCTCCGGCCGGACTCCGGCGTCAACTTCATGCTCGACCAGTGCCACAACATCGAGCCGAAGATCCCCGGCCAGATCCGCTCGGTGATGAACGTGCAGGAGGCCACTGCCAAGGCGCTGCTGGTCGACCGCGAGGCGCTGCGGGCCGCCCAGCGCTCGGGTGACGTGCTCGGCGCCAACGCCGCGCTGATGGACGCCTACGCCACCGACGTCCGCCCGCTGCTCGCCGAGCTCCGCGAGTCGAAGGGCCTGGCCGGCGACCCCTACGCCGCCTACGCCGCCTCCGGCCACCAGGAGCAGATCGCCACCGAGCGCGTCGGCGGCCAGCAGGCCTCCTGGCGCGCCTAGCCCCACCACCCGCGCCTTCGCGCGCGAAAGCACGCGCGGTTTCGCGCGGACAAGCTCGCCTGTTCCCCGAACTGAGGACCTCTTCGATGACGAACCCCGTGGTCAGTGACCTGCTCGCCCGCTCGAACCGCCTCGGGGCGGACCCGCGGAACACCAACTACGCCGGTGGCAACACCTCCGCCGCCGGCACCGGGACCGACCCGGTGACCGGGCAGCCGGTCGAGCTGCTCTGGGTGAAGGGCTCCGGGGGCGACCTCGGCACCCTCACCGAGCCGGGTCTGGCCGTGCTCCGGCTGGACCGGCTGCGCTCGCTGGTCGACGTCTACCCCGGCGTCGACCGCGAGGACGAGATGGTCCATGCCTTCGACTACTGCCTGCACGGCCGGGGCGGTGCGGCCCCGTCGATCGACACCGCCATGCACGGCCTGGTCCGCGCCGCGCACGTCGACCACCTGCACCCCGACTCCGGCATCGCGCTGGCCACCGCGGCCGACGGCGAGGCGCTGACCCGGGAGTGCTTCGGCGACCGGGTCGTCTGGGTGCCCTGGCGCCGTCCCGGCTTCCAGCTGGGGCTGGACATCGCCGCGATCGCGGAGGCGAACCCGCAGGCGATCGGCTGCGTGCTCGGCGGCCACGGGATCACCGCCTGGGCCGACACCAGCGAGCAGTGCGAGGCCAACTCGCTGGAGATCATCCGGACGGCGGAGCGGTTCCTGGCCGAGCGCGGCCGGCCCGAGCCCTTCGGCGCCCGGACGGCGGACTTCGAGCCCCTCCCGACCGCCGAGCGGCGGGCGCTCGCTGCTGCGCTGTTCCCGGTCATCCGCGGCCTGGCGTCGACGGACCGGCCGCAGGTCGGGCACTTCACCGACAGCGACGTCGTCCTGGACTTCCTGGCGTCCGAGGAGCACCCGCGGCTGGCCGCGCTCGGCACCTCCTGCCCGGACCACTTCCTGCGCACCAAGGTGCGTCCGCTGGTGCTGGACCTGCCGCCGACCGAACCACTCGAGGACCTCGTCAGCCAGCTGAGAACACTGCACGCGGAGTACCGCAACGCCTATGTCGAGTACTACAACCGGCACGCCACCCCCGACAGCCCGCCGATGCGCGGCGCCGACCCGGCGATCGTGCTGGTGCCCGGCGTCGGCATGTTCAGCTTCGGCGCGAACAAGCAGACCGCCCGGGTGGCCGGCGAGTTCTACGTCAACGCGATCAACGTGATGCGCGGCGCCGAGGCGGTCTCCACCTACGCCCCGATCGACGAGAGCGAGAAGTTCCGGATCGAGTACTGGGCGCTGGAGGAGGCCAAGCTCGCCCGGATGCCGAAGCCCAAGCCGTTGGCCACCCGGGTCGCGCTGGTCACCGGCGCGGCGAGCGGCATCGGCAAGGCGATCGCCCAGCGGCTGGCCGCCGAGGGCGCCTGCGTCGTCGTCGCCGACCTCGACCTGGCCAAGGCCACCGACGCCGCCGCGGAGATCGGCTCGACCGACGTCGCGGTGGGCGTGGCCGCCGACGTCAGCGACGCCGATGCGGTGGCCGCGGCGTTCCGGGCGGCCGTGCTCGCCTTCGGCGGGGTCGACCTGGTGGTCAACAACGCCGGGCTGTCGATCTCCAAGCCGCTGCTGGAGACGACCGAGGCCGACTGGGACCTGCAGCACGACGTGATGGCCAAGGGCTCGTTCCTGGTCTCCCGCGAGGCCGCCCGGGTCATGATCGAGCAGGGCATGGGCGGCGACGTCGTCTACATCTCCAGCAAGAACTCGGTCTTCGCCGGGCCGAGCAACATCGCCTACTCCTCGACCAAGGCCGACCAGGCGCACCAGGTGCGGCTGCTGGCGGCCGAGCTCGGCGAGCACCAGATCCGGGTCAACGGGATCAACCCCGACGGCGTCGTCCGCGGGTCGGGGATCTTCGCCGGCGGCTGGGGCGCCAAGCGGGCCGCGGTCTACGGCGTCCCGGAGGAGGAGCTGGGCCAGTTCTACGCCCAGCGCACCCTGCTCAAGCGAGAGGTGCTGCCCGACCACGTGGCCGACGCGGTCTTCGCGCTGACCGGCGGCGAGCTCACCCGGACGACGGGCCTGCACGTCCCCGTCGACTCCGGCGTCGCCGCCGCCTTCCTCCGCTGAGACCGGCCATGTCGGCCGACACGGCCGCCGGGAGGCGGGAGCTGAGCCTGGCGGCGGTGGACCTGGGGGCCTCGAGCGGGCGGGTGATGGTCGGGCGGGTCGGGTCGGAGCGGCTGGAGCTGCACGAGGTCAACCGGTTCGCCAACCGGCCGGTCCGGGTCGCCGGCACGTTGCACTGGGACGTGCTGGCGCTCCACGGCGGCGTGCTCGACGGGCTGCGGGCCGCCGGGCGGGACGCCGGCCCGCTGGACGGGGTCGGCATCGACAGCTGGGCGGTGGACGTCGGGCTGCTCGACGCCGACGGCGCACTGCTGGGCAACCCGGTGCACTACCGGGACGCCCGGCACGGCACCGCCGTCCCCGGGGTGCACGAGCTCGTGTCACCGGCGGAGCTGTACCGGGTCAACGGGCTGCAGCACCTGCCGTTCAACACGGTGTTCCAGCTCGCGGCGATGCGGCAGCTGGCCGGGTTCGGGCTGGCCCGGCGGGCGCTGCTGGTACCCGACCTGCTGGCGTACTGGCTCACCGGGGCGGTCGGGGCGGAGGTCACCAACGCCTCCACGACCGGGCTGCTGGACGCCACCACCCGGCAGTGGTCGGCCGACCTCATCGACCGGCTCGGGCTGCCGCGCGAGCTCCTCCCGCCGCTGCGCCGGCCCGGCGACCGGCTCGGCGAGCTCACCGCCGACGTGCTCGCCGAGACCGGGCTGACCGGCCCGGTGCCGGTGACCGCCGTCGGCTCGCACGACACCGCCTCGGCGGTGGTCGGCGTCCCGGCCGCCTCCGAGCGGTTCGCCTACGTCTCCTGCGGCACCTGGTCGCTGGTCGGCGTCGAGCTCCACGCACCGGTGCTCACCGAGGCCAGCCGGGAGGCCGGGTTCACCAACGAGCTCGGGGTGGACGGAACGGTCCGCTACCTGCGCAACGTGATGGGGCTGTGGCTGCTGCAGGAGTCGTTGCGCACCTGGCAGTCGGCCGGCCTGCCGGCCGACCTCACCGACCTGCTGCACGCCGCGGCTCGGGAACCCGCCATCGGCGCGGTCGTCGACTGCGACGACGACCGCTTCCTGCCGCCCGGCGACATGCCGGCCCGGATAGCGGAGGTCTGCCGGGAGACCGGGCAGACGCCGCCGCAGAGCCAGGCCGCCACCGTCCGCTGCATCCTGGACAGCCTGGCGCTGGCCTACCGGCGCACGGTGCGCCAGGCGGCCGAGCTCTCCGGGCGGTCGGTGGACGAAGTCCACCTGGTCGGTGGGGGTGCCCGGAACACGCTGCTCTGCCAGCTCACCGCTGACGCCTGCGGGCTGCCGGTGCTGGCCGGGCCGGTCGAGGCGGCGGCGCTGGGCAACGTGCTGGTCCAGGCCCGCGCGGGCGGCGCGCTGAGCGGCGGCCTGCCGGAGATGCGCGCGCTGCTGCGGGCGACGCAGCAGGTGCAGCGCCACGACCCGGCCCCCGGCGCCGAGCGGGCCTGGTCGGCCGCGGAGGCGCGGCTGCGCTGACCTGTCCGGGCCGGGCGGGTCAGTCCGCGAGGATCGGCTCGTAGACCTCCTGGGTGCGGTCGAGCAGCTCCTGGAAGTCGGCTGCGCCCTGGAACTCCGCCGGCACGTACTCCGCGCCCACCTGCTCGGCGATCGCCGGGTCGCCGTGCGCCGTCCGGAGGGCGTCCTCCAGTTCGGTGACGATCTCCCCAGGCAGGTCGCGGGGGCCGATGAGGCCGAAGGTCGACCCGGACAGGGTCAGCTCCGGGAACCCGGACTCGGCCAGCGTGGGGGTGTCCGGCAGCCAGGACAGCCGCTCCTCGGACGAGACCGCCAGCGGCCGGAACTGGCCGGCGTCGATGTTGCCGGTCACGTCCGAGGAGGCGTTGATCAGCACCGCGTCGACGTTGCCGCCGAGCAGGGCGGTGGTCATCTCCGCGTTGCCGTTGAACGGCACCGCGGTGACCTCCACGTCGTGCTCCTCGGCCAGCCGCTGCAGCTCGATCGCCTGCGGGGTGGACGCGCCCGGGGTGCCCACGTTCAGCGCGCCGGGCTGCTCCTCCGCCGCGGCGACGAGGTCGTCGATCGTCGCGTACGGCGAGTCCGCCCCCACCGCGAGCACCGAGGGCACCTCGGTCATCACCCCGATCGGCGTCACGTCGTCCTTGGTGTAGCCGACCTCGTTGGCCAGCGGGGTGAGCACCAGGGTGCCGGCGGTGGCCAGCGAGAGGGTGTGCCCGTCGGGCTCTGCCCCGATCAGCTCCTGGGTGGCGATCGCCCCCGACCCGCCGGGCAGGTTCTCCACCACGACCGTCTGGCCCAGCTGCTCCTCCAGCGAGGCACCGAAGGCGCGGGCGGCCAGGTCGGTGGGCCCGCCGGCCCCGTAGGGCACCAGCAGCCGGATCTCCTCGGTCGGGTAGTCCGCGGCCGAGTCCGAGGCGGCGTCCTCCCCGCCGCAGGCGGTGAGCAGGCCGAGGGCGGCACAGGCGGTGAGGGCACGAGCGGTGCGGGACAGGGGCATCGTTGCCTCCGGGTTCGGGCGGTGCGGGTCAGTGCGGGTCGAGCTCCCCGACGTCGTCGGCGAAGTCGAGCCGGGCGGCGGTGACCGACTGCAGCTCGGTGCGGGTGAGCCCCGGGGCCATCTCCCGGACGACGAACCCCGCCGGGCCGACGTCGAGGACCGCCAGGTCGGTGTAGACCCGGTCGACCACCCGGGCGGCGGTGAGCGGGTAGCTGCAGGCGGGCAGCAGCTTGGGGCGGCCGTCCCGGGTGGTGTGCGTCGTCATGACCAGCACCCGCTTGGCGCCCACGGCCAGGTCCATCGCCCCGCCGACGGCCGGCGGCATGGTGGCCAGGTCGGTGATCCAGTTGGCCAGGTCGCCGGACTCGGAGACCTGGAAGGCGCCGAGCACGGAGATGTCGATGTGCCCGCCGCGCATCATCACGAAGGCGTCGGTGTGGTGGAAGTAGCAGCCGCCGGGCAGCAGGGTGACCGGCTGCTTGCCGGCGTTGATCAGCTCGCGGTCCTCCTCGCCGGGGGCCGGGGCCGGTCCCATGCCGAGGATGCCGTTCTCGCTGTGGTAGACGATCTCCTTGTCCGGGCCGACCACGTCGCCGACCAGGATGGGCATGCCGATGCCCAGGTTGACGTAGGCGCCGTCGGGGATGTCACGGGCCACCCGGCGGGCCACCGCGACGTCGCTCAGCGGGCGGATCACGACGCCGCCACCTCGACCACCCGGTCGACGAAGATGCCGGGCGTCACGACCGCCTCGGGGTCCAGGTCGCCGAGCTCGACGAACTCCTCCACCTGCACCACCGTCAGCGCGGCGGCGGTGGCCATCGTCGGGCCGTAGTTGCGGGCGGCCTTGCGGTAGACGAGGTTGCCCCACCGGTCGGCCCGGTGTGCCTTGACCAGGGCGACGTCGCCGGGCAGCGGGTGCTCGAACACGTGCGGGCGGCCGCCGATGGTGCGCACCTCCTTGCCCTCGGCCAGCAGGGTGTCCGCGCCGGTCGGGGTGAAGAACCCGCCGAGCCCCGCGCCGGCGGCGCGCATCCGCTCGCTGAGCGTGCCCTGCGGCACCAGCTCCAGGCCGATCTCGCCGGCCCGCCACAGCTCCTCGAACCAGATCGAGCCCATCGAGCGGGGGTAGGAGCAGACGACCGTGCGCACCCGCCGCTCCCGGATCAGCGCCGCGACGTCGCTCTCCCCCGCCCCGGCGTTGTTGGTGACCACGGTCAGGTCGCGGGCTCCCTGGTCGAGCAGGGCGTGCACCAGCTCCACCGGGACGCCGGAGTCGCCGAAGCCCCCGATCAGCACGGTGGCGCCGTCGGTGATCCCGGCGACGGCGTCGGCGAGGGTCGCCACCCGCTTGTCGATCACCGCGGCCCCTGGTGGCGCGTCTCAGTCGTCGAGGACATCGCGGAAGGTCTCCTCGGTCTCGGCGAACAGGTCACCGAGGCCGTCGGCGCCGATGAACTCCGCCGGCACGTACCGCTCGTCCAGCGCCTCGACGACCTCGGGCTCCTCGGCCGCGCTGCGCAGCGTGTCCTCCAGGGTCTGCACGACCTCCTCCGGCGTGCCGGCCGGGGCGATCACCCCGAACGTCGTGGTGCTCTGCACCAGCTCCGGGTAGTCGAGCTCGACGAACGTCGGGGCGTCCAGGTAGGGCAGCGGCTCGGGGCTGCCGACGGCCAGCACCCGCAGGTCGCCGGAGTCGATCGCCGGCAGGAGGTCCTGGGACAGGTTGGCGAAGCCGGCGGTGACGTTGCCGCCCAGCAGCGCGGTCTGCACCTCCGCGTTGCCGTTGAACGGGACGACGGTGAGCGGGACGTCGTACAGCTGGGTGATCCGCCGGGTCTCCGCGGCGTGGGTGTTCGTCGCCCCCGGGGTGCCCACGGTGACCGCCTGCGGGTCGGCCCGCGCGGCGTCGAAGAGCTCCTCCAGCGACTCGTACGGCGAGTCGGCCGGGACGACGATCCCCGACGGCACCTGGGTGACCACGCCGACCGGGGCGAAGTCCTCCCGGGTGTAGCCGACCTCGTTGGACAGGTAGTTGAGCACCGCCGTGGGGAGCGCGGTCATCGACAGGGTGTAGCCGTCGGCGTCGGAGGCCAGGAGCTGCTGGTACGCCGTGGCACCCGAGGCGCCGGGGGCGTTCGTGACGACGACGGTCTGGCCGAGCTCGCCCTCCATGTGCGCGGCCAGCGCCCGGGCGGCGATGTCGGTCGGGCCGCCGGCCGTGTAGGGCACCAGCAGCTCGATGTCGTCGGTCGGGTACTCCTCCGGCGCCTCCGCGGAGCCACCCCCGCCGCCGCAGCCGGTCAGCGCGGTGCCGGTGAGCAGCAGGACGGCGAGGGTGCGGCGCGCGGTCATCGTTCTCCCGGGGTGGTGGAGGGCCTGTCGGCGGTGGCGTCGGCGCCGGGGCTGCCCTCGGCGGTGACCTGCCGGTCGGCGTCCGGGCCCGGCTCACCGGTCTCGTCGACGTCGGCGGGGTCGACCCGGCCGAAGACGGCCTTGCGCCGCCGGCTGGTGATCGCGCTGACGATGATGATCAGCGCCATGAAGGCGAACATGCCGCCGGAGATGGGGCGGGTGACGAAGATGTCGAAGCTGCCGCCGGAGATGAGCATCGACTGCCGGAAGGCCCGCTCGAGGATCGAGCCGAGCACGAAGGCGAGCACCAGCGGGCCGGGCTCGAAGCCGGTCTTCTTCATCAGCCAGCCGATGACGCCGAAGCCGAGCACGACCCACATGTCGAACACGTTGTTGTTGACCGAGAAGACGCCGGCCATGGTGACCAGCAGGGCGAAGGCGGCGAGGATGCCGGCCCGCACCCGGAGCAT
Organism: Modestobacter lacusdianchii; assembly: GCF_054177765.1. Classification (NCBI taxonomy): domain Bacteria; kingdom Bacillati; phylum Actinomycetota; class Actinomycetes; order Geodermatophilales; family Geodermatophilaceae; genus Modestobacter; species Modestobacter lacusdianchii. The sequence continues at coordinate 21,396 of NZ_JBJJTJ010000031.1, forward strand.
CTGGACGAAGATCCCGACCAGCGGGATGTTCAGCGCCAGCAGCATCAGGTTGCCGATGACCATCGAGGCGATGACGCCCCAGAAGATCTCCGGCTGCTGCTCGATCAGCTGCGGCCCGGGGGTGATGTCCTGCACCAGCAGCGCGCCGAAGATCAGCGCGAGCACCACGTTGGGCGGGATGCCCAGGGTGAGCAGCGGGATGAACGCCGAGGTGGAGGAGGCGTTGTTCGCCGTCTCCGGGCCGGCGACCCCCTCGATGGCGCCCTTGCCGAAGCGGCTCGGGTCCTTGGCCCGGCGCTTCTCCATGGCGTAGGAGGCCAGCGAGGAGACCACCCCGCCGCCGCCGGGCAGCACGCCGATCGCGAAGCCCAGCACCGAGCCGCGGCCGATGGCCCCGGCGGAGTCGCGGAAGTCGGTGCGGGTGGGCCAGATGCCCTTGATCTTCTTGGTGACCGCCTGGACCTTCTCGGTGCGCTCCAGGCTGTGCAGGATCTCCCCGACGCCGAACAGGCCCATCGCGACGGCGACGAAGTCCAGGCCGTTGAAGAGCGAGACCTCCCCGAACGTGAAGCGCGCGGTGCCGGTGATCGGGTCCAGGCCGATCGTGGCCAGCAGCAGCCCCACGGCGGCCATCGACAGGCTCTTCAGCACCGAGCCGGTGCCCAGGTAGGTGACCAGCAGGATGCCCAGCACGGTCAGCGCGACGTACTCCGGTGGGCCGAAGGAGACCGCCAGGTCGGCCAGCGGCGGCGCCAGGAGGATCATCCCGACCACCGACACGGTGCCGCCGATGTACGAGCCGACGGCGGCGATGCCCAGCGCCGGCCCGGCTCGGCCCTGCTTGGCCATCTGGTAGCCGTCGAAGGTGGTGACCACCGAGGCCGCCTCGCCGGGCAGCCGCAGCAGCACCGAGGTGATCGTGCCGCCGTACATCGAGCCGTAGTAGATGCCGGCCAGCAGGATCACCGCGGTCACCGGCTCGACCGTGTACGTGATCGGCAGCAGCAGGGCGATCGTCGCGGTGGGCCCGAGCCCGGGCAGCACCCCGATGACGGTGCCGATGAGCACGCCCAGGAAGACGTAGAGCAGGTTGGTGGGGTCCAGGGCCACGGAGAAGCCCTGGGCGATGCCGCTCCAGCTGTCCACGTCAGCCCCCGATCACGGCGTCGACGAGACCGTCGGGGAACGGCACGCCCAGCGCCTCGACGAACAGCAGGTACATGACGGCCGTGCCGCCGGCGGCGAGCACCAGGGTCAGCCGCCAGGACTCCCCGCCGAACACGCGCAGCCACACCAGCAGCATCAGGAAGGCCGCGACGACGAAGCCGAGGGTCTGGAACAGCAGGATGAAGACGCCGAGGCTGACCAGCCCGGCGATGATCCGCACCGTGCCGCGGGTCCAGGGCTCGTAGTCCTCGGCCGGGTCGAGCAGGACCAGGACGGCCGCGGTGCCGGTCAGCAGCAGCGAGACGATGAACGGCCAGAGCCCCGGCCCGGGCGCGGTCAGCTCGCCCAGGCCCAGCCCGCGGGAGCCGACGATCGCCGCCACCCCGAGGGCGAGCAGCAGCAGGGGCGCGACCCGGTGCAGCCCCAGCCACCGGTGTCCCCGGGCAGCCGTCCCCTCCGTCCCGGTCTCGGACGCCGCTGTGGAGCCGTGCACCTGCTCACCTCGTCCTCGTCGACGCTGCGTGTGACCCAGGACACTAGGGCGGGCTTTGAGAATGGTCCAATACGGAATGGGCCACTGATCGAGACCGGTGGTGCATCAATGGGGAGGCCCGATGGAGCTGCGTCACCTGCGGGCCTTCGCGGCCGTGGCCGAGGAGCTGCACTTCGGCCGGGCCGCCGCCCGGCTGCACACGGCCCAGCCGGCGCTGAGCCAGCAGATCAAGCACCTCGAGCAGGACGTCGGGACGCTGCTGCTGGAGCGCACCACCCGGCAGGTGCGGCTGACCGGGGCCGGGGTGGTCTTCCTGGAGCACGTCCGCCGGGTGCTGGCCGAGGTCGACCGGGCGCGGGAGTCGGTGCTGGCCACCGAGCGGGGCGCCCGGGGCGAGCTCCGGGTCGGGGTGACCGGGGCGATCACCTGGCGTCTGCTGCCGCGGATGGCCCGTGCCTACCGCCGGCGCTACCCGCTGGTGCGGCTGGACCTGCACCCCGCGGTGTTCAGCGGCGCCCAGGTCGGTGCGCTGCTGGACGGCCGCATCGACGTCGGCTTCCTCCGCGCGCCGGTGCCCGACGGGCCGCTGGCCAGCCGGGTCATCCTCAACGAGCCGCTGATGGCGGTGCTGCCGCTGGACCACCCGCTCGCCGCGCAGGAGGCGGTGGACCTGGCCGACCTGTCCGGCGACCCGTTCGTCACCTACCCGTCGCGGCAGGGGTCGGCGCTGCGCGACGCCGCCGTGCACGCCTGCTTCTCGGCCGGCTTCACCCCGCGGGTCGTGCAGGAGGCTCCGGACACGCACACCGTCGTCGCCCTCGTCGGCGCCGCCGTCGGCGTGACGCTGATGCCGGCCTCGGCCGCGCAACTGCAGCTGGAGGGGGTCGTCTTCCGGCCGATCGCCGGCGGGGTCGACGTGCGGGTGCCGATCGCGCTCGCCTGGCGGCGGGACGACCCCTCGCCGGTGCTGGCCGGCTTCCTGGCCACCGCCGAGGAGGTGCTGCCCAGCCCGTAGGGGGTCGCACCGGTGCCGTCCGGGCGGGGTGCGCCCGGACGGCACCGGCCGGCGGGTCAGTCCTGCAGGATCGGGCCGTAGGCCTCGACGATCTCGTCGATCCGGTCGGCGAAGGCGGCCGAGCCGATGAACTCGTCGGGCACGTACTGCTCGCCGAGCCGCTCCTGGGTCTCCGGCTGCTCCAGGCAGCCGCTGACCGTCTCCTCCAGGGTCTGCACGACGTCGTCCGGCGTGCCGGCCGGCGCCGCCAGGCCGAACACCGACACGCTGTTGGTCAGCTCCTCGAAGCCGGACTCGGCCAGCGTGGGCACGCCCTCCAGGTAGTCGACCTGCTCGGCCGGGCTCACCGCCAGCGGCACGAAGCTGCCGGCCTCGACGTTCTGCAGCACGTCCTCGGAGGCGTTGATGAAGACGGCGTCCACGTTGCCGCCGAGCAGCGCCGTGGTCATCTCGGCGTTCCCGGTGAACGGCACCGCGGTCAGCTGGACGTCGTACTCCTCCGCCATCCGCTGCAGCTCCATCGCCTGGGACGTCGTCGCACCCGGGACGCCGACGTTGAGCTGGCCGGGGTTCTCCTCGGCGGCCTGGAAGAACGCCTCGGCGTCGGCGTACTCGGAGTCCTCGCCGACCGCGAGCACCGAGGGGATCTCGGTGACGGCGGCGATCGGGACGTAGTCCTCGTTGGTGTAGCCGACGTCCTGGTTCAGCGGGTTGGTCGCGGTGGCCGGGACGGCGATCAACGACAGGCTGTAGCCGTCGTCGCCGCCGGCGAGCATCGCCTGCATGCCCAGCGACCCGGAGGCGCCGGGGCGGTTCTCCACCACGACGGTCTGCCCGAACTCCGCGGAGAGGCAGTCGCCGATCGTGCGCGCGGCCAGGTCGGTCGGGCCGCCCGCGGCGTAGGGGACGTAGAGGGTGATGTCGTCGGTCGGGTAGTCCGCCGCCGCGGCGTCGTCCCCACCCCCTCCCGTCGCGGGCTCGTCCTCGGCTCCGCCGCAGCCGGCCAGGGCGAGTGCGGATGCGGTGAGGAGAGCGGGAACGGTGAGCCGGCGTCGTTGCATCGGTTGTCCTCCGTCGGGTGGTCGGGCAGTGGCCTGTCTCACTGTGCCCTGCGTCACCGGCTCGCGTGCGGCCGGTGGATCACGGTCGGGCAACGATCGCCGACCCGACGTGAGCCGTGTCACTCCCCAGACGTCCAGGACGACTGGCAGAGTGCCGCCATGGCAGCCACGACGCCCCCGGCCCTGCACGTCAAGCCCGGCACCGAGTGGGCGGCGGTGCTCGGCCGCGCCGCCGACCTCACCCCCGAGGCGTTCGGCACCGACCGGCTGCACAACCTGGTGGACGGCGCCTGGCGGCCGATCGGCAGCCCCGAACCGCTGGTCACCCCGGTCGACGGCACCAAGCTGACCGGCCTCCCGCGACTGTCCGCCGGCGAGGCCCAGCACGCCGTGCTGGCCGCGGCGGCCGCGCACCGCGAGTGGGCCCGGACCCCGCTGGCCGAGCGTAAGGCGCGGGTGACCGCCGCCGTCGAGGCGATGGCCGCCGCCCGCGACGAGCTGGCGCTCCTGCTGGCCTGGGAGATCGGCAAGCCCTGGAAGCTGGCCTGCGCCGACGTCGACCGGGCCCTGGACGGCGTCCGCTGGTACGTCGAGGAGATCGACGCCATGCTCGGCGACCGCGCCCCGCTGGCCGGCCCGGTCTCCAACATCGCCAGCTGGAACTACCCGATGTCGGTGCTGGTGCACGCCGAGCTGGTGCAGCTGCTGGCCGGCAACGCGGTGCTGGCCAAGACGCCGTCCCAGGGCGGCGCGGCCTGCCTGACCCTGGCGCACGCACTGATGGCGCGTGCGGGGCTGCCGGTCACGCTGCTGTCCGGCGGCGGCGCGGAGCTGTCCAGCGTGCTGGTGCGCTCACCGGAGATCGGTGCGCTGGCCTTCGTCGGCGGCCGCTCCAACGGCGGCAAGGTCGCCGCGGACCTGCTGGACACCGGCAAGCGGCACATGCTCGAGCAGGAGGGGCTCAACGCCTGGGGCATCTGGGAGTTCTCCGACTGGGCCGGGCTGGCCGCGCACCTGAAGAAGGGCTTCGAGTACGGCAAGCAGCGCTGCACCGCCTACCCGCGCTACGTCGTCCAGCGGGAGCTGGTCGACCAGTTCCTGGCCACCTACCTGCCGGTCGTGCAGTCGCTGCGCTTCGGCCACCCGCTGGCCGTCGAGGCCGACGGCGACGACCTCCCCGCCCTGGACTTCGGCCCGGTGATCAGCGCCGCCAAGGCCCAGGAGCTGGGCCGCCGGGTCGACGACGCCATGCACCGCGGCGCCGTCCCGCTGTACCGGGGGAGCGTCTCCGACGGCCGGTTCATCACCGGCCAGGACACCTCCGCCTACGTCGCGCCCGCCGCACTGCTCTCCCCGGCCGGGGCCAGCGCGCTGATGCACGCCGAGCCGTTCGGGCCGATCGACACGATCGTCGTCGTCGACTCCGAGGCGGAGCTGCTGGCCCAGATGAACGCCTCCAACGGCGCGCTCGTCGCCAGCCTGGCCTGCGACGACGAGGACAAGGCCCGCCGGCTGGCCCGGGAGGTGCAGGCGTTCAAGGTCGGCATCAACAAGCCCCGGTCCCGCGGCGACCGGGCCGAGCCGTTCGGCGGCCGCGGCGCCTCGTGGCTGGGCTGCTTCGTCGGCGGCGAGCTGCTGGTGCAGGCGGTCACCCAGGGCCCGGAGAACGAGCTGCTGTACGGCAACTTCCCCGAGCACTCCCGCTACCCCGCAGCGATCTGACCCGCCCGCTCAGGCGCTCTGCCGGACCACCAGCTCCGAGTCGAACAGGGTCACCGGCGTGCGGTCCCGGTCGAGCAGGCTGCCCGCCGCCGAGGCGGCGATCTGCTCGACCGGGTGGGTCGCGGTGGTCAGGGCCGGCCCGCTGAACGCGGCCAGCGGCAGGTCGTCGAAGCCGGTCACCGCGACGTCCTCCGGCACGCGCCGGCCCAGCGCCCGGAGCGCCTGGATCGCGCCCAGCGCGGTCTCGTCGCAGATGGCGTACAGGGCGTCGGTGTCCGGCCAGTGGCGCAGCGCCTCCGCCGCGCCGAGCCGGCCGCTCTCGGTGGTGAAGTCGCCGGCCAGCACCCGCTCGGGCAGGCCGGCGGCCCCGACCGCGGCCCGGTAGGCGGCCACCGGGCGGTCGGCGCAGGGCAGCCACGGCGGCCCGGCCAGCATGGCGATGCGGCGGCGGCCGGAGGTGAGCAGGTGGCCGGTGAGCGCGGTCGCGGCCGCCGCGGTGTCCACGTCGACCAGGGGGACGGCGGCGGAGCCCGCCCCGATGGAGACCACCCGCCCGGCCAGCCGGGGCGGCAGGGCGGCCAGCGCCCGGCGGGTGGTGTTGACCAGCACCACCCCGGCGACCGAGCGGTCCCGGGCCAGCGCCTCCAGCGTGGGCTCCGGTGCCCCCAGCGGCAGCCACTGGAGCGCCACCCCCAGGTCGTCGCCGGCGCACCGCTGGGCGGCCGAGCCGACCACCCGGGACACGTAAGGGCAGTCGACGAGGTCGGTGGGGGAGGCGCTGGTCACCGCCACGACGAGCCGGGTGCCCCGGTCGTGCACCAGGGCCCGGGCGACCGGGTCGGCGGTGTAGCCCAGCCGCTCGGCGGCGGCGCGCACCCGCTGCGCCGCGTCGGCGGAGGACGGCCCCGACCCGGTGAGCACCCGGGACACCGTGGCCCGGGAGACGCCCGCCGCGCGGGCCACGTGCTCGATCGTCACCGCTGGCCGGCGGTCCTGGCGCATGGCCCCCAGCCTGTCACCGGCCGGGCGGCTCCGGGGTGCCCAGCGCACTGGAACCGCTCTCAGCCCGGTCTGAGAAGGTCGACGTCATGACGTCACCGGAGCCGCGCGCCCCTCGAGAGCGGCAGATCGGCCTCTTCCTGCTGGGCATCGCCGTCGTCCTGCTGGTCTCCTCGGTCACCTGGTTCGGCAGCGACCGCGGTGGGATCGGCATCGCCCAGGTGGCGGTGGGCCTGGTCGTGGCGGCGGTGGGCGGCCTGCTGGTGCGTCGGGCGCAGCCGCGCTGACATCCGCCGGCCGCGGGCCTCGGCGGCCAGCTGCCGCATCGCGACGACCGACGCGGGCTCCCCGGTCACCGGCCGAGCTCGCTGACCACGACCTCGGCGAGGGTGCCGTCCGCACCCGAGAAGCGGACCGTGGCCGATCCCTCGCCGGGGCTGCCCACCCCGCTCCCCGCGGTCAGCGGCAGGGTGGCGAGCGGCGTGGCGTCGTCGTCCCGGACCTCCGCGACGGTGGTCGCCTCCGGCCCCTGCACCGCGACGTCCCCGCCCAGCCGCACGGCGAGCAGCTGGTCGGTCAGCGGGCTGCCGGCGGGCTGCGGGTCGGCGGTCGAGATCGAGCCGGTCGTCGACCCGTCGGCCTCCCGCCGGGTGGTGCCGACCGCGAGCACGGTCGCGCCGGACCGGAACGTGACGCCGGCCAGCACCATCTCCCCGCTCCCGGTCGGTCCGGCCGCGAGCAGCACGGGGGTCGCGCCGTCCAGGCCGGACCCGTAGGTGGTCACGAGCAGCTGGAGCACCTGCTGCACCGCCTGCGCGGAGACCCGGGAGCCGAGGCCACGCGGGTCGGCGAGCTCCTCGAGCGGGGTCTGCGCGCTCGCGGCCGCCCGGTCGGAGGTCACGTAGCTCATCGAGTCGAGCTCCTGCCCGTTCCTCGAGACGACGGCCCGCACGCTGCGGGGGGCGCTGACCGCACCCGCCGCGACGCCGTCCTCGCCGGGCAGCGGCCCCCGGTCCACCTGTTCCGCGCCGGCCGCGGTCACGGTGGTGCCCGCCACGTACTCCACGGTGTCGCCGGGCAGGCCGACGACGACCAGGACGCCGGACGCCCCGCCGTCCGCGGTGTCGACGAAGGCCAGCGGCTGGTTGCGGACGAGCCGCTGGACGCCGGTGGCCTGGGCCATCTCGGCGGGCCCCGCGCCGGCCGGGCCGGTGAACCAGGTGCCGCTGAGCCGGCCGTCGACCTGGCCCAGCACGAAGGCGATCCGCAGTCCGGCCTCGTCACCGGCCCAGGCCACCCGGTGGCTGTCGACCGGCGGCGGGGTGTCCGGGTCGAACTCACCGGCCCGCCACGGCAGCGCGGCCACCGCCTGCAGCCAGGCGTCGTCACCGGCGAGCGCCCCGCGGGGAGGCAGGTCGTAGAGGCTCTGCGTGCTCACGCCTCGAGACGGCGCGGCGGCGTCCTGCGTCGTCCCGGTCTCGGGCAGCAGGCCGCGCAGCACCGGCACCGACCCGAAGACCAGCGCGACGGCGAGCCCGACGCCGACCACCGCCGCCTGCTGGCGGCGCTGCCGGCGGTGCCGCAGCCGGGTGCGTGCGGCCAGGTCGTCGGGGGCTCGGGGGTGTCGTGCGCCGGGAGGGCGACGATCTCCTGCGTGGTGCGCCGCCGGCGCCAGCTCGCGGCGCTGGTGACCAGCACCCGGCGCACGTAGGGGTAGGCGTCCTCGCCGGAGATCCGGCCCCAGTGCCGGTAGGCCTTGAGGAGTGCCGTCTGCAGCAGGTCCTCGGCGTGGCCGCGGTCGGCGGTCAGCAGGAAGCCGACCCGCAGCAGGTCGTCGGAGCGTGCGGCGACGAACGCCTCGAACGCTTCCTCGTGCTCGGCTCGCACCGGTCTCCCCCCGTCGTCGTCACCCTCTATGACGCGGTGGGCCGGCCGGGGAGGGTGTCTCCGTGACCTGATCGTGACCATCTGGCGATCTCGGGGACGACCAGGCAGTGTGATCGGTGACACGTCAAGGAGAGGGGGCGGCCGTGCAGATCAGCAGGGAGCAGTTGGTCCAGGTGCTGCGCACCGAGGGCGACAACGACACCGCGGACCGGGTGGAGGCGGGTCTGCCGGAGCAGATCGACACCGACCGGGACGGCGACGCGCTCGCCGGGGCCGGCCTGGACCGCACGCAGCTGATGGCCAAGCTGGCCGGCGGCGCGTTCGGGGGCACGCTCGCGCCGTGACGCCGGTGGGCCCGCCGGGGTGCGGCAGGCCCACCGGGATCAGCCGGCGAAGGGGCGCTCGCGGGCGAGCTCCTCCTTGGCGACGCCACGGACGTGCACGGCGTCCGGGCCGTCGACGATGCGCAGCGTGCGCGCGCTGGCGTAGAAGCGGGCCAGCACGGTGTCGCCGCTGACCCCGGCCCCGCCGTGCACCTGGATGGCCCGGTCGATGACGTCCAGCGCCACCCGCGGCGCGGCCACCTTGATCGCGGAGATCTCGGTGCGCGCGCCCTTGGCGCCGAACCGGTCGATCAGGTCGGCGGTCTGCAGCACGTAGAGCCGGGCCTGGTCGATCTCGATCCGGGACAGCGCGATCGACTCCCGCACGGTGCCCTGCTCGGCCAGTGGGCGACCGAAGGCGACCCGGGACTTCGCCCGCTCCACCATCAGCGCCAGCGCCCGCTCGGCCATGCCGATCGCCCGCATGCAGTGGTGGATGCGGCCGGGGCCCAGCCGGGCCTGGGCGATCATGAAGCCGTCGCCCTCGCCGGACAGGATGTTGCCCACCGGCACCCGGACGTCGGTGAAGCGCAGCTCCGAGTGCCCGTGCTGGTCCTGGTAGCCGAACACCGGCAGGTGCCGGACGATCTCCAGGCCCGGGGTGTCCCGGGGCACCAGCACCATCGACTGCTGGCGGTGCGCGGCGCCCTCCGGGTCGGTCTTGCCCATCACGATGAAGACCTGGCAGCGCTCGTCGGCGGCGCCGCTGGTCCACCACTTGCGCCCGTTGATCACGTACTCGTCGCCGTCCCGGACGATCGAGGTCTGGATGTTGCGGGCGTCGGAGCTGGCGACGTCCGGCTCGGTCATCGCGAAACCCGAGCGGATCTCCCCCTCCAGCAGCGGGGTGAGCCAGCGCTCCTTCTGCTCCGGGGTCCCGAAGAGCATCAGGGTCTCCATGTTCCCGGTGTCCGGGGCGCCGCAGTTGGTCACCTCCGGCGCGATCACCGGCGACCAGCCCATGATCTCGGCGATCGATGCGTACTCGAGGTTGGTCATCCCCCCGAGCTCGTGGTGGAAGAGGTTCCACAGGCCGCGGCGGCGCGCCTCGGCCTTGAGCTCTTCCAGGATCGGGGGGTGGGCGTGGTCGTCGTGGCCGCGCGCGGCGCGCCACTCGTCGTAGACGGGCTCAGCGGGGAAGACGTGCTCCCGCATGAAGTCCCACATCCGGCCACTGACGTCCTCGGCCTTGGCGGAGAGGGTGAAGTCCATGTCCGGACGTTAGCGCCGGACGTGACGTGCGCCTCGCCGGGGTCTGGCACCGGGGCCCGGACGCGCGACCGCCCGGACACCAGGTCGGTGTCCGGGCGGTCGGGATGGTGCTGGTGCGGGACTCGCCGGGATCAGCGGCGCAGGGACTGGTCCGGTCCGCGCGCGGTGTCCACGGTGTTCACCGGGCCGAGCGCGATGACCAGGCCGATCACCGCGGTCACGATGTGCAGCACGTTGTCCGCGGTGTTGATGTTGAGGAAGTCCCAGTCCTCGCCCTGGGCGATGAGCCCGTAGACGAAGGCGGCGCCGTAACCGATGGCCAGCAGCCAGCCGTAGGTCCGCGCGCCGCGCAGCGAGCTGGCCAGGACGATGCCGGCCAGGCCGATGACGATGTGCACGACGTTGTGCATCGGGTTGATCATGAAGCCGAGCAGCGTGTCGTCCGACATCCCGAAGAAGTCGTCGAACCCGGTGATGAAGAACCCGATGACCCCGATGGCGAGGTAGACGACGCCGAAGGCGAGCGACAGCCACTGGGGCCAGGTACGGCCCCGGCTGCCGGCGCCGGGCAGGTCTGCAGTGGACATGGTGGTCCTCCCGTTCGGCGTGGCCCGCCAGGTCTCAGCAGGCCGCCCAGGGAGTTCCCAGGCAGGCGGTACGGAAACGACCGCCACCCGGACGGGTGACGGTCGTCATCCGATCGTCACCTCATGCCGGGCGGGGCGTCGCCTTCGGCCGGCGGACGACGAACGGGCCGATCGCCAGCAGGTCGACCGGCGCCGAGCCGAAGCACTCCAGCGCGTCCCGGGGGTCGTCGACCATCGGCCGGCCGGCGGTGTTCAGGCTGGTGTTCACCACCACGGGCAGGCCGGTGCGCCGCTCGAACGCCGAGATCATCCGGTGCACCAGCGGGGAGACCTCCGGGTCGATCGTCTGGATCCGCGCCGTCCCGTCGACGTGGGTGACGGTGGGGATGCGGTCCCGCCACTCCTCGGCCACGTCGTGCACGAACAGCATGTACGGCGAGGGGATCGGACCGCGGCTGAAGATCTCCGGCGCCTTCTCCAGCAGCACCATCGGCGCGACCGGGCGGAACTGCTCGCGGCCCTTCACGTCGTTCATCCGCTCGAGGTTGGCCTCGAAGCCGGGGTGGGCCAGCAGCGAGCGGTGGCCCAGCGCGCGCGGGCCGTACTCGCTGCGGCCCTGGAACCAGGCGACGATGCCGTTGTCGGCCAGCACCTCGGCCACGGCCTCGGCGACGTCGTCCGGGCGCTCGTAGTCGATCGCCGCCGTCCGGAGCACCTGCTCGATCTCGTCGTCGCTCCAGCCGCGGCCCAGGGCGGCCCCGGGCATGGGCTGGGTCTGCTCGCCCAGCTCGCGGGCCACGTGCAGGGCGGCGCCCAGCGCCGTCCCCGCGTCGCCGGCGGCGGGCTGCACCCAGACCTGCTCGAACGGGCTCTCGGCCAGCACCCGGGTGTTGGCCACGCAGTTGAGGGCGGTGCCGCCGGCCAGGGTCAGGGTCTTCTCACCGGTCTGCTCGTGCACCCAGCGGGCCAGGTCGACGAGCACCTCCTCCAGCCGGGTCTGCACGCTGGCGGCCAGGTCGGCGTGGTCGGAGGTCCACTGGTCGCCCTTGCCCAGGCGGGGGGCGAACTCGGTGTAGTCGATCTGCTCGGTGCGGAAGCCGCCGTCGTCGGTGGCCCGGATCAGCTCGGACAGCTCGCCCAGGAAGCGCGGCTTGCCGTAGCTGGCCATCGCCATGACCTTGAACTCGTCGGAGCTGCGCAGGAAGCCCAGGTGGTCGGTGAGGTCCTCGTACATCAGGCCGAGGGAGTGCGGCAGGGCCTGGCCCGCCAGCACCTCCAGCTGACCGTCGACGTAGCGGCCGGCCAGGTGGCTGTGCGCCTCACCGCGCCCGTCGAGCACCAGCACCGCGTTGTCCCGGCGTCCCTGGTGCCCCGGGGCGGCGAGACCGGCCGAGGCCGCGTGCGCGACGTGGTGCTTGACGAACCGCACCTTCGCCGGGTCGAGCCCGGGCAGCGCGTGGGCCAGGAAGTCCGGCGCCATCTCGGCGTACTTCTTGCGCATGACGTCGCCGTCGTCGAACAGCCCGGACTCCTCCGGGGTGCCCATCAGCGCGGGGTCGAAGGAGTAGGCGACCGCGTCGAGCTCCTCGGGCCGGATGCCGGCCTGCCTCAGGCACCAGGCCGCGGACAGCTCGGGCAGCTCCCAGGCGCTCCAGGGCAGGGGCCGCTTGCCGTGCTTGCGCCGGCTGAAGCGCTCCTCCTCCGCCGCGGCCACGACCTCGCCGTCGACGACCAGCGCCGCGGCCGGGTCGTGGTAGATCGCGTTGATGCCCAGGACCTTCACGTGCGCACTCCTCCCGGCCGGGCTCCCAGCGGCCCGGTCCACCGATGATGATCACGCGCAGCGCCGGGCGGCGCACGGCGAGCGACCCGGATCACCCGTCCGCGGGGAGCTCAGGTCGCCCAGGACTGGAGCTTCGCGTAGCCGAGCTGCAGGGCGTCGGCGCCGGCGAGCGCGGTGAACACCGAGGTGGCCAGCCGGGTCGGCCGGGGGGCCAGCACCAGGCCGAAGACGAAGCCGGTGGCCACCCACTGGCCCACGCAGAACGGGCAGGTGACGAGCTCGCCGATCGCCTTGCGCGGTCCGGTGCCACGGACCTCCTCGGCCAGCTCGGCCTCACCGCTGGTCCCGGCGAAGGTGGTGAACGGGGCACGCAGCGGGCTGGTGACCGGGTCCTTCGCGATCAGCCGGGCCAGCTTGTGGGTGGCGACCGTGACCAGGCCCAGGTCGGACCAGGACAGCCGCTCGGGCAGCCCGGTGCCGCGGGCCCGGACCGCGGCCGACAGCCCGGCGACGCCGAGGCCGTAGGTGCCCATCAGGGCGAGGAAGGAGCCGAGCGGCCGCTCCTCGCCGGCGGCGTAGGCGTGCGCCTCGTGCCGGGCCACGGCGAGGGCCCGCCGGTCACTGCTGGTGCTGTCGTCCACCGATCGATCCTCGCACCGGGGGTGGGGCCCGGCGCGGCCGGCGGACGGGTCAGGCGCGCTGCAGCAGGGCCGGCCGGGGCTGGTGGGCCAGCGACCGGGCCAGCTCCTCGGCCGGCACCGGCCGGGAGTGCAGGTACCCCTGCGACTCGTCGCACCCGAGGGCGCGCAGCCGGGTCAGCGTGGGCAGCTGCTCGACCCCCTCGGCGACGACCCGCAGGCCCAGCCGGTGGGCCAGCTCGATGGTGCTGGCCACGATCGCCTCGGTGCGGGCGTCGGTGAGCAGGTCGGCGGTGAACGACCGGTCGAGCTTGAGCTCGCTCACCGGCAGCTCACGCAGGTAGCTCAGCGACGCGTACCCGGTGCCGAAGTCGTCGATGCTGACCGCGACACCCAGCTCGGCCAGCGCGGTGAGGACGGCGAGGCTGGCCTCCGAGTCGCTCATCAGCACCGTCTCGGTCACCTCGAGCACCAGCGAGCCGGCGGGCAGCCCGTGGGCGGCCAGCAGGTCGGCGACCCGCCGCGGCAGGGATGCGTCCAGCAGGTTGCTGACCGAGAGGTTGACCGAGGTGCGCAGCGCCAGCCCCTCCCGGTGCCAGGCAGCCGCCTGGGCGACGGCCTGGGCGAGCACGGCCTCGGTGAGCTGGCCCATCAGGCCGTGCACCTCGGCCAGCGGCAGGAAGTCCGCCGGCGGCAGGAGCCCCCGCGTCGGGTGCTGCCAGCGCACCAGCGACTCCACGCCCACCGTGCGGCCGGTGCCGATCGACACCTGGGGCTGGTGGTGCAGCACCAGCTCGCCGCGGGCGATCCCGGCGCGCAGCTCCTCCACCAGGGTCAGCCGGCCGCTGGTGTCGACGTGCCGGGCGGGGTCCCAGGTCAGCGCGGTGGAGCCGGTCCGTTTCGCGTCGTACAGCGCGGCGTCCGCCCGCCGCAGGAGCCGGGTCGCGCAGGTCGCCGGGTCGTGGGCGTCGCACTCGTGGGTGCTGAGCCCGATGCTGGGGCCGCTGTGCAGCACCAGCCCGGCGACCTCGAAGGGCGCGGTGAACTGGTCGAGCAGCTCGCGGCCGAGGCGGGCGGCCGGGTCGTCGGTGCCCGGTGTGCCGATGACCGGCGCGACGACGGCGAACTCGTCGCCGCCGAGCCGGCCGACCACGGTGCCCGGGCCCGCGGTGGCCTCCAGGCGGCGGGCGATCATCCGGAGCAGGTCGTCGCCGGCGGCGTGCCCGAGGCCGTCGTTGACCTCCTTGAACTTGTCCAGGTCGACCAGGCCGAGCACGAACGGCGTCCCGGCCGTGCAGAGCCGCTCGACGGAGCGCAGCACCGCCCGCCGGTTGGGCAGGGCGGTCAGGTCGTCGGTGAGCGCCTCCCGCCGGCTCACCGCCAGCTCGGCGAGGTCTCGGACGTTGACCAGCAGCCGCAGGCTCGACCCGATCGCCGCCAGACCGGCGCAGCCGGCGGACGCCCAGGACGGCGCCGTGGTGGCCGCGACCACGAGGGTCAGCGTCGCGATCGAGATGACGACGAAGGCCCCGACCGTGGAGTCGACCGGGTCGGCCGGTTGCGGGGTGGACCGCCGCGGGGCGAGTGCCGCGGCGACGGCGAGCAGCCCGAGGGCGACGCCGGCCAGCGCGACGGCGGTGCCCGGTGACCGGTCGGCGGTGACCAGGCCGGCCAGCGCGGCGCCGGAGAGGCAGGTGAGCGCAGCGGCGACCAGCCAGATCCGGGGGTCGGTGCGGAGTTCGGCGATCACGGTCATCACCCAGGTGGTGCCGAGGTAGACGACGGTCACCCCGGCCGCCCCCAGCAGCGGCTGCAGCCGCCAGTCGGGCAGCTGCGCCAGCTGCCCGTCGAGGTGGTCGACGACCACGTTGCCGATGGCCACGGCGACCAGGACGCCGGAGACCCCGTTGAGCACGTCGTTCGGGTCGGCCAGGCTGGTCGAGAACCGGTTCCACCGCAGCAGCCCGCCGTACACCGCGGGGAAGGTCGCGACGACGGCCAGCGCGATCGGCAGCCCGCCGATCTCCGGCGCACCCGGGACCGCGGACCAGACGACCGTGGTGGCCACGCCGGCGCTGAGCACCAGGCCGGAGAGGGTCAGCCGGCCCCACACCTCGTGCTCGGGCATCCCCGCGCCGGTGCGCGCGCCCACCAGCCGCCCGGCAGCAGCCACCAGCAGCACGGCCACGAGGACGGCGGAGGCGTCGGCCGACCGGCCGGCCGCGACGGTGGCCGCGAGCGCCAGCCCGGCCACCAGCAGCGCGGGAGCCGCGGTGCGGGCGGCACCGGGCAGCCAGCGGGCGGCGGCGGAGGTCATGGGGGCACCCTGCCCGACCGGACGGTCGACAGCACGCAATGTAGTTGGTTGCTCACTCAAACGGAGTTGCCGGCACGGTCGCCGGCCCGCTCACCGCCGGGTCAGCAGCTCGTTGTCCAGCACCGCTTGCAGGGCGAGGGTCTTGTAGCCGACCTCCTCGAACAGCACGACGACCCGGTCGTCCTCGTGCCGCATGACGACCCCGGGGCCCCACTCGGTGTGCTCGACGGCGGCGTCCACCGGGAACGGGTGGTCGGCGTCGGCGGTGTGCTGCTCCTGGGAGAGCCCCGCGCTGCAGTTGTCGCAGTTGCCGCAGGGCTCGTCGAGCTGCTCGCCGAAGTAGCCGAGCAGGAACTGCCGCCGGCAGCCGGTGGTCTCGGCGTAGCCGCGCATCATCTCGATCCGGCTCTCGTCGACCCGGACGTGGTGCGCGGCCAGCTCCCGGGCCGCGGCCGCGGCCTCGCCCGGCGCGGGGGCGCCGGGGGCCGGGGCCGCCGCGCCCTCGTCGTCCAGCACCACCGCGCCGGCCTGCTCCAGCAGGTTCAGGTCGCGCACCAGCGGGGTCGCCGGCCGGCCGGTCTCCTCCCGCAGGTCCTTCACCTCGACGCCGTCCATGCCGGACGCGACGCCGGCCTGGACCAGCCCGGCGACCTGCTGCAGCTCCTCCACGGCCGGGGCGCCGGCCGCGAATAACCTCCGCAGCCCCAGGTCCTCCTGGCGGTAGACCAGCACGGCGACGGCCGGCTCGCCGTCCCGGCCGGCGCGGCCGATCTCCTGGTAGTAGCTGTCGACCGAGTCGGCCGGCTCGGCGTGCACCACGAAGCGGGTCTCCGGCTTGTCGATCCCCATGCCGAAGGCGGTGGTGGCGACGACGACGTCCAGCTCGTCGGCCATGAACTGCCGCTGCACCTCCTCGCGGTCGGTCTTCTTCAGCCCCGCGTGGTAGGCCCGCGCGCGCAGCCCGCGGTCGGCCAGGGCGTCGGCGAGCTCCTCGGTGCTCCGGCGGGTGGCGCTGTACAGGATCCCGCTGCCGCGGCCGGTCAACTCGGTGACCCGGTCCAGGACGGCGGTGTGCTTGCCGTGCGCATCGGCGTGCTGCTCGACCTCCAGCCGGATCTCCGGCCGGTCGAACCCGGCCACCACGACCGCCGGGTCGGTCATCTCCAGCCGCTCGACGATCTCCGCGCGCACCGGGGGAGCCGCGGTGGCGGTCAGCGCCAGGACCGTGGGGTGGCCCAGCTGCTGCACCACCCCGCCCAGGCGCAGGTAGTCCGGGCGGAAGTCGTGGCCCCAGGCGGAGACGCAGTGCGCCTCGTCCACCACGAACAGCGCCGGCGCCGCGGTGCGGATCGCCTCGACGACCTCCGGTTTGGCCAGCTGCTCGGGAGCCAGGAAGCAGAAGCGGACCGTTCCGTCACGCATGCCGTCGAGCACCGCCTGGTGCTCGAGCGCGGAGAGGCCGGAGTTCAGCACCGCGGCCCGGCCCACCGCGTCCTCGCCCAGCTCCTCCAGGCGCTGCACCTGGTCACGCTGGAGCGCGACCAGCGGGGAGACGATCAGCACCGGCCCGTCCAGCAGCAGGCCGGCCACGGTGTAGACCGCCGACTTGCCGGCGCCGGAGGGCAGCACCGCCAGGGTGTCCCGGCCGGCCGCGACCGCCTTCATCGCCTCCTCCTGCCCGGGCCGGAAGTCCGCGTAGCCCAGGACGTCGCAGGCGACCTCCCGGATGCGGCGCGTCCGTACCGAGGCAGAGCCCCCGGCCGTGGTCTTCGGGTCGGCGGGGCGCTGGGCGGTCGCGGTCACCGACGCCGTCTGCCCGGCCCCCGAGATCGACAAACGATCCGCAGCGCAGCCGCGAGTGGACTGGCGCGGCAACCGGGTTGCGTGCCATCATCTGCCGCGTGCTTCCGCGCAAGCGGATCGTGAACGCCTTGTGGGTCCGCTGTTGCGGAACTACGGTGCCCAGGTGCCCGCCAGCTACCGCATCGCCGAGGCGGCCGCGCTGCTCGGCGTGAGCGACGACACCGTCCGCCGCTGGATCGACAGCGAACGGCTGCCCGCCACCCGGGAGGGCGGCCCGGCGCAGGTCGACGGGGCAGCGCTCGCCCGGGTCGCCACCGAGCTGCACGAGGCGCCGCAGCCGGGCACCACCCGCTCGTCCTCGGCCCGCAACCGGCTGGCCGGCATCGTCACCCGCGTCGTCCGGGACACCGTCATGGCGCAGGTGGAGGTCCAGGCCGGGCCCTTCCGGCTCGTCTCGCTGATGTCCCGCGAGGCCGCCGACGAGCTGGGGCTGGAGGTCGGCGTCCGGGCCGTGGCCACCGTCAAGGCCACCCAGGTCAGCGTGGACGTGCCGTGAGCGGGCACCTGCCGGGTCGTCGCGCGGTGCGCGGGCGCCGGCGGCTGCTGGGCGCCGCTCTCCTGCTGGTGCTGGCCGGCTGCGGCACCGACGCCGCCGGGGCGCCGGCCGACGACGAGGTGGCCGGCACGCTCACCGTCTTCGCCGCCGCCTCGCTGACCGACGTCCTCACCGGCCTGGGCGAGGAGCTGGAGTCCGACCACCCCGGTCTGGAGGTGCAGTTCAACTTCGCCGGCAGCTCGGCGCTGGCCACCCAGATCACCCAGGGCGCCCCGGCCGACGTCTTCGCCTCGGCGAACACCGGGCAGATGGAGGTCGTCACCGGCGCCGGCCTGACCGAGGGGGCGCCCAGCGTCTTCGCGGGCAACGTGCTGGAGATCGCCGTCCCGGCCGGCAACCCCGGTGGCGTCACCGGGCTGGCCGACTTCGCCGACCCCGACCTGGCGCTGGCCGTCTGCGCCCCGGCCGTGCCGTGCGGGACGGCGGCCGAGCAGGTCTTCGCCGCGGCCGGGGTGGACGCGCGGCCGGACACCCAGGAGGAGGACGTGCGGGCCGCGCTGACCAAGGCGCAGCTGGGTGAGGTCGACGCCGCGCTGGTCTACGCCACCGACGTCCGGTCGGCCGGCGGGGCGGTCGAGGGCATCCCGTTCCCGGAGGCCGACCAGGTGGTCAACGAGTACCCGATCGCCACGCTGGCCGCCGCGCCCAACCCGGTGGCGGCCCGCGCGTTCGTCGACCTGGTGTTCTCCGACGAGGGCCGCCGCGCCCTCGCCGACGCCGGCTTCCGCACCCCGTGACCCGCCTCGAGGGGGGGGGGGGGGGGGGGGGGGGGCGGGGGGGGGGGGGGGGGGGGGGGGGGGGGGGGGGGGGGGGGGGGGGGCGAGGGGGGGGGGGGGGTGGTGGTTG
>NZ_JBJJTJ010000032.1:0-38619 GCF_054177765.1 Modestobacter lacusdianchii
GAACTCAACGGCCGACCCCGCCAGACCCTCGGCTGGCGAACCCCCGCCGAAGCCCTCAACGACCTACTCTCACCACCTCAACCAACAGGTGATGCAACGACCGCTTGAACTCACCTGACCTGATCACTGCTGCCCGGGCGTCAGCGGCCCAGGTGGCGCCAGCGGCGGGTGCGGGCGCGCATCCGCTCGACGTCGTCCCGGCCGAGCAGCCCGGCCAGCTCCTCGGCGAGCACCCGGCCCAGGCGCTGGCAGAACTCCACCGGCTCGTCGGCGGCGTCGGGCCGCTCGGGCACCACCCGGTCGACGATGCCGTCCCGCCAGAGGTCGGTGGCCCGCACGCCCTGCGAGGCGGCCAGCTCGTCGGCCCGGTCGACGGTGCGGTGCACGATCGCCGAGGCACCCTCCGGAGGCAGCGGGCCCAGCCAGCCGTTGGCGGCGGCGAGCACCCGGTCGGCGGGCACCAGCGCCAGCGCGCCACCGCCGGTGCCCTGCCCGAGCAGCACGGCCAGCGTCGGCGCCTCGAGCATCACCAGGTCCTGCAGGCAGCGGGCGATCTCCCCGGCCAGCCCACCCTCCTCGGCGGCCACCGACAGCGCGGCACCCGGGGTGTCGATCAGGGTGAGCAGCGGCAGCCGCAGCTCCGCGGCCAGCCGCATCCCGCGGCGGGCCTCGCGCAGCGCGCCCGGGCCCAGCGGCGCCGACAGCGACTGCCCGCGCCGGTCCTGGCCGAGCACCACGCAGGGCGCGCCGCCGAAGCGGGCCAGCGCGATCAGCAGCCCCGGGTCGGACTCACCCGCGCCGGTGCCGTTCAGGGTGACGACGTCGGTGGCCGCGGTGCGCAGCAGCTGCCGCACCCCCGGCCGGTCCGGACGGCGGGAGGCGGTGACGACGTCCCAGGCGCTGCGGCCGTCCTCCGGGTCGTCGGCGTCGGTGCCGTCACCGGCGACCGGTCCCTCGACCTCGCCCTGCCGGTGCCAGGTGGAGCGGGCGGCCAGCACCCGCAGCGCCCGGTCGGCGACGTCGGCGATCTCCTCGTGCGGCACGACGCCGTCGATCAGCCCGTGCGCGGCCAGGTTCTCCGCGGTCTGCACGCCCTCGGGGAAGGGCTCGCCGTAGAGCGCCTCGTAGACCCGGGGCCCGAGGAAGCCGACGGCCGCGCCGGGCTCGGCGATGGTCACGTGCCCCAGCGAGCCCCAGGAGGCGAGGACGCCACCGAACGTCGGCCCGCGCAGGTAGACGAGGTAGGGCAGCCCCGCCTCCTTGTGCCGGGCGATCGCCGCGGTGATCCCGATCATCTGCAGGAAGGCGACCGTGCCCTCCTGCATCCGGGTGCCGCCGGAGACGGGCGCCGCCAGCAGCGGCAGGCCCTCGTCGGTGGCCCGCTCGACCGCGGCCATCAGCCGTTCGGCGGTGGCCACCCCGATCGACCCGGCCAGGAAGCGGAACTCCCCGGCGACGACGGCCACCCGCCGGCCGCGCAGCCGGCCCTCCCCGGTGACGACCGCCTCGTCCTGGGAGCTCTTCTCCGCGGCCCGGGCGAGCTCCGCGGCGTAGTCGTCGTCGATCGCGCGGGGCGGCACCGGGGTGTCCCAGGAGGTCCAGGACCCCGGGTCGAGCACCAGGTCGCGCAGCGAGCGGGCGTCCAGCCGGGGGGCGCTCACGTCGCGTGCCCGTCCTCGACGTCGCCGCCCTCGCCCTCGGGCTGCGGCACACCGTCGGCACCGGACAACCAGGCGCGGATCGCGGCGCCGTCGGCGCCGAGCACCGGCGGCGGGGTGTGGTCGCGCCGGGTGGTCTCCACCTCGCCGTCCGAGCCGGGGGCGAAGAAGCGCAGCGGGGGACCGGGCAGCGTCAGCGGCCCGGCGGTCGGGTGGTCGACCGAGATCGCCAGGCCCTGGGAGAGCGTCTGCTCCCAGGCGTACACCTCGTCGAGGGTGCGCACCTTGCCCGCCGGGACGCCGGCCGCGGCCAGCCGGGCCAGCAGCTCCTCGGCCGGGATGTCGGCGAACGCGGTCTCCAGCAGCTCGATCACCCGGTCGCGGTTGCCGACGCGCTCACCGTTGGTGGCCAGGCCGGGAGCGTCGGCGTCGAAGCCGAACTCGGTGCACAGCCGGCGCCACAGGCCCTCGCTGCCGCAGGACAGCTGCACGCTGCCGCCGCCGGCACAGCGGAACAGCCCGTACGGGGCGATCGAGGGGTGGTGGTTGCCCTGCCCGCGGTTGACCTTGCCGCCGACCGTGTAGGCCGTGCCCTGGAAGGCGTGCACGCCGACGACGGCGGCCAGCAGCGAGGTGCGCACCACCTGGCCGCGGCCGGTCCGCTCCCGCTCGATCAACGCGGCGAGCACGCCGTAGGCGCCGTACATGCCGGCCAGCAGGTCACCGATCGGGACGCCGACCTTCTGCGGGTCGTCCGGGCCCGAGCCGGTGAGCGACATCAGGCCGGCCTCGCCCTGGGCGATCTGGTCGTAGCCGGCCCGCTGCCCCTCCGGGCCGTCGTGGCCGAACCCGCTGATCGACAGCTGCACCAGCCGCGGGTTGAGCTCGGCCAGCACGTCGGTGCCGAAGCCCAGGCGGGCCAGCGTGCCGGGCCGGAAGTTCTCCATCAGCACGTCGGCGCGGCGCACCAGCTCGGTCAGCAGCGCCTTGTCGCCGTCGTCCTTGAGGTCGAGGGTGATCGACTCCTTGTTCCGGTTCGCGGAGAAGAAGTAGGTCGACTCCCGGCCCTCGGGGGTGTCGACGAACGGCGGCCCCCAGCCGCGGCTGTCGTCGCCGCTGCCGGGGCTCTCCACCTTGATCACCCGGGCGCCGAGGTCGCCCAGCATCATCCCGGCGTGGGGCCCGGCGAGCGCGCGGGTCAGGTCGACGACGAGCACGCCGTCCAGGGGTCCGGTCATTGGTTCCTCTTCCTCTACATCCAGCCGGGCACGACGAACACCAGCCAGGCCACCAGCGGCCCGACGGCGACGACGATCCCGGAGTAACCGAGCATCTGCTTGTAGAACCGGTCGCGGTCGACGTCCTGGGCGTTGGCCAGCACGAGCGCGCCGTTGGTGGAGAACGGGCTGACGTCGACGATCGTCGAGGCCACGGCGAGGGCGGCGACCACACCGACCGCGCCGATCTCGCCGGCCATCAGGAACGGCACGGCGAGGGAGATCGCGACGCCGATGATCGCCGTCGAGGAGGCGAACGCCGACACCACGGCGCCGATGTAGGCCAGCAGCAGGGCGACCAGCAGCGGGCTGCCCAGACCGGTGACGCCCTCGCCGACGTAGGTGATCGTGCCGGCCTCCTGGAGCACGAAGACGAACGTCAGCACCCCGGCGATCAGCAGCACCGTGGACCAGCTGATCTGCATGACCGCACCCTTGTGCCGGGCCGCGGAGAACAGCGCCAGCACGGTGGCGATGGTGATCGAGACGAAGCCGATGTCCAGGTCGAACGCCAGGGCCAGCACGGCGAGGGTGGCCAGCCCGACCAGGGTCAGGACCTGCTCGGCGGTCACCCCGGTCGCCGGCTCGCTGCCGCCACCGGTGTCGGCGGACGCGGCGGCGCCGTGCCCGCGCACCTCGCTGCTGCGGTCGCCGGTGCCGACCAGCTCCCGCTCCTCGGCCTCGATCTCGTCGCCCACCCGGCGGCCGAGCAGCTGGCGCCCGCCGAAGACCAGGAAGAGCACGACGGCGATGGCCAGGTTGAAGAAGAGGCTGGCCAGGAAGATCGTCAGCGGGCTGCCGGGCAGGCCGTTGTCGTCGACGATCCCGTTCACGGTGACGCCGTAGACGCTGATCGGGGAGAACCCGCCGCCCTGGGCGCCGTGCACGACCATCATGCCCATCAGCAGCGGGTTGATCCGGTGCTTGGCGGCGAAGCCGAGGGCGATCGGCGCGATGATCGCCACCGCGGCGGGGGAGAGCGCGCCGATCGCGGTCAGTGCGGCCGTGACGGCGAACATCACCCACGGGATGAACGCCACCCGGCCGGCGACCAGCCGCACGGCGCCGCGCACCAGCAGGTCGACGGTGCCGTTGTTCTGCGCGATGGCGAACAGGTAGGTGACGCCGATCAGCGTCAGCACCAGTCCACCGGGGAAGCCGGCGATGATGTCGTCGGTGGTCAGCCCCACCGCCAGGGTGCCGACCAGGAACGCGGCCACGAAGGCCAGTGCGCCCATGTTGATCGGCAACGCGGTGGCGACGGCGAAGATCGCCACCAGCGCGATGATCGAGATGACCTCGGGTGACACGTGTGGGCTCCTGCTTCTCGGGTTGAGGTCGCGGCCAGCTGCCAGTGACCCGGAGCACTGTGTCAGTGGCTGAGCCTCTGCGCCAGTCGGTACTGTGTGCCGGGTCACGTGGGCGAGGGGGTGTCGTGAGCAGGACCGCTGGGCCGGCACCGCTGCGCCGCAACCGGCTCTACGAGCAGGTCGTGCAGCAACTGGTGGCGTGGGCCGCCGAGGCGGGTCTGGGCCCCGGTGACCGGCTGCCGCCCGAGCGCGACCTCGCCGCCCGGCTGGGGGTCAGCCGGGCGACCGTGGCCCAGGCGCTGGTCGCCCTCGAGGTCACCGGGGTGGTGTCGGTCCGGCACGGCGACGGGACGGTGCTGCTGCAGGCACCCCGCACCGACGCGGTGCTCGCCGCGCTGCGCACCCGCCGCGACGACCTGGGCGACGTGATCGAGGCACGTGCCGCGCTGGAGGTGCGGCTGGCGGCGCTGGCCGCGCGGCGGCGCACCGACGCCGACCTCGCCGAGATCGACGCCGCGTTGCAGGCGATGGCCGACGACGTCGCGACCGGTGGCCGCGGGCTCGACGGCGACGAGCGCTTCCACGCCGCGGTCACCGCCGCCGGGCACTCCCCGCTGCTCTCCCGGTTGATGGCCGAGATCAGCGACCTGGTGCGGGAGAGCCGGATCGAGTCCCTCGCCCAGGCGGGCCGCCCGCAGCGGTCGCTGGCCGGCCACCAGCGGATCGCCGACGCCGTCCGGGCCGGCGACCCCCAGGAGGCCGCGGCGGCGATGACCGCGCACATCGAGCTGGTGTCCGACGTCCCGCTGCTCGGCGGTGGGGCCTCAGGCTGAGCCCAGCCGGCGCCACCCGCCGGACGGGGTCACGACCGCGCTCACCGGCCGGTCGTGCTCGCCGGCCGGCAGGTGCCCGACGACCTCCTCGTCGAACACCACCGCCACCAGGAGCGCGTCCGGCCGGGCGTGCGGCAGCGCCCGGTCGTACCAGCCGCCGCCGCGGCCCAGCCGCGTGCCGTCGGCCGCCACCGCCAGCGCCGGCACCAGGACGACGTCCGCGGTGGCCAGCGTCGCGGGCGGCAGGGACGCGCCCGGCGGCTCCAGCAGGCCGAAGCGGCCGGTGGTCAGCGCACCCGTCCACCACGCCCAGTGCAGCTGGCGGCCCCGGGCGGGCACCACCGGCAGCAGCACCCGACCCGGGAGCGCGGCGGGCAGCCGGCCGTGCCCGGGCTCCTCGGCCAGCGGCACGGTGGCGGCGACGACGCCGTCCGCGGGGAGGTGCTCGGCCAGGGCGGCGGCGAGAGCGTCGGCGGCGGCTGCCCGCGCCTGCGCCGTCCGGCTCGCACGGCCGGCCAGCAGCGGTGTGCGCAGCGTCGCCTTGGCTCTCACCAGCTCGGGGGAGTCGGGCACCTGGCCAGGCTAGTTACGCTCCGGACATGTCGAGCCCGTCCGCCGATCGCCAGCCCATCACCAAGGCCGTCATCCCGGTCGCCGGGATGGGGACCCGTTTCCTGCCGGCCACCAAGGCCGTCCCGAAGGAGCTGCTGCCGGTCGTCGACCGGCCCGCGCTGCAGTACATCGTCGAGGAGGCCGCCCGCGCGGGCCTGGGCGAGGTGCTCATGGTGACCGGGCGGAACAAGGGCAGCATCGAGGACTACTTCGACCGCACCCCCGAGCTGGAGACGGCGCTGGAGGCCAAGGGCGACCAGTCCCGGCTGGACGCCGTGCACGAGTCCACCGAGGTCGCCCAGGTCTTCTTCGTCCGGCAGGGCGAGGCCAAGGGGCTGGGCCACGCGGTCCTGCAGGCCGCCGCGTTCGTCGGCGACGAGCCGTTCGCGGTCCTCCTCGGCGACGACATCATCGACGCCCGCGACCTCCTGCTGGAGCAGATGCTCGCCGTCCAGGCCGAGCACGGCGGCGCGGTCATCGCGCTGCTGGACGTCGGCGCGGACAACATCTCCAAGTACGGCGCGGTCGCCGTCGAGGACGCGCACGTGTCCGGCGACGCCGCCGGGGACCAGGTGTTCCGGGTCACCGGCATGGTGGAGAAGCCCCCGGCCGACGAGGCGCCGAGCACGCTGGCCATCATCGGCCGCTACGTCCTGCCGGCCGACGTGTTCGAGGCGATCCGGCAGACGCCGCCCGGCCGCGGCGGGGAGATCCAGCTGACCGACGCGCTGCTCAAGCTGGTCGAGGACGGCGTCCCGGTGCACGGGGTGGTGTTCTCCGGCCGCCGGTACGACACCGGGGACAAGCTCGACTACCTCAAGGCGGTCGTCCGGCTGGCCGCCGAGCGCCCGGACCTCGGCCCGGAGTTCGGCCCCTGGCTCAAGGACTTCGTCGCCGACCTGCCCGCCGAGGGCGCGTCGCCCGCCTGACCGGCGCCCCCAGGGGGCACCATCGGGGCCAGGTCCGTCGATCGGCGGCCGCGTCCGGCACCGGCCGGGCGCCGGCGGAGCCCGGTGACGGTGGTGACGACGGTGGTGGGGATGAGCGACGACAGCACACGCGGGTGGTTCGGGAGCGGTGGCCGGGACACGACCCAGCTCGACCTCGGGCAGGGGTCGCTGGTGCCCGCACCGCGGGACAACCAGCTGATCTCCGCGCCGGCGCCGCAGGTCACGCACGACACGGTGCAGGTCGACCGGGCGGTCTTCGCCTCCGACCGGGTGCCCTCCCCGGCCATCGCCACCGGCGACCGGTCGCCGGACCCGATGGCCGACACCGGCTCGGTCGACGTCTCCGGGGTGCGGCTGCGCACCGTGGAGCACCACCTGGACGAGATCCTCGCCGTGGTGCCGCAGCCGGCCCCGATCGAGCTCGCCGTGCTGGACGCCCAGGGCCTGCTCTGCGCCGAGCTGGTCACCAGCCAGCGCTCGCTGCCCGCCTTCGACCAGGCCGGCCTGGACGGGTACGCCGCCCGGTCGGCCGACATCGCCACCGCCACCGTGGAGACCCCGGTCGACCTCGCGGTCGTGGGGGAGAGCCTGGCCGGTTCCGGTGAGGCCACCTCGATCAGCGACGGCCTGGCGCAGCGGGTGGCGGTGGGCGCGATGCTGCCGGCCGGCGCCGACGTCGTAGTCCCGGCGGCGTGGACCGACCAGGGCGCGGCCCGGGTGCAGGTCTACGCCGCGCTCGCGCCGGGCAGCTACGTCCGCCGCATCGGGGACGACGTCGCCACCGGCGACACGGCGGTGCAGATCGGCACCCCGATCGGCCCGGCCCAGATCAGCCTGCTGGCCGCCGTCGGGCGGGAGCGGGTGGCCGTGCGGCCGCGCCCGCGGATCGCCGTGCTGTGCGCCGGGGACGAGCTGGTCGACGTGGGTGCGACCGTCGGGCCGGGGCAGCAGGTCGACGTGAACAGCTACGCGCTGGCCGCCGCGGCCCGCGACGCGGGGGCCGAGGCCTACCGGGCCGGGATCATGCCCAACGACCGGCGGCGGATGGTCGAGCTGCTCGAGGGCCAGATGCTGCGCAGCGACGTCGTGCTGATCGCCGGCACCTTCGCCAACGGCGGGCCCGACCTGCTGCAGGAGGCGCTCGCCGAGCTGGGGGGCCTGGAGTTCAGCCAGGTGGCGATGCACCCGGGCCCGGTGCACGCCTTCGGCCGGCTCGGCCCCGACGGCGTCCCGGTGATCTGCGTGCCCGGTGAGCCGGTGGCCGCACTGGTGGCGTTCGAGGTGTTCGTCCGGCCGGCGATCCGGCTGATGCTGGGCAAGCGCCAGCTGTTCCGGCGCACCGTGCAGGCGGTGTCGGCACAGCAGCTGCTCTCGCCGCTGGGCTACCGGCAGTACCTGCACGGCCAGGTGATGCGGCACCCCGACGGCGGGTACGTGGTCGAGCCGATCGGCGACGGGGACCAGGCGATGCTGGCGCGGATGGCGCGGGCCAACTGCCTCATCGTGGTCGACGAGGACGTCACCGAGGTCTCGGCCGGCGGGCTGGTCACCGTCATGCCGATGCTGCTCGGGGGCTGAGCTGGAACCGGCCCCGCACCCGGGGTGGCCGGCCCAGCTGAGCTGGGGGCCGGTCGAGCTGACCCCGCTGCGCCGCGGGGACGCCGCCCAGTGGGCCCGGCTGCGGGTGGAGAACGAGAGCTGGCTGGCGCCGTGGGAGCCCTCGGTCGGGGTCTCCTGGTCGGCCCGGCACACCCCGGCGGCCTACCGGGCGATGCGCCGGGCGTCGTCCCGCCGGGCCCGGCTGGGCATGTCACTGCCCTTCGCCCTCCGCTACGAGGGCCGGCTGGCCGGTCAGGTCACCGTCGACAACATCGTCCGGGGCGCGATGCGCTCCGGGCACCTGGGCTACTGGGTCGACCGGGCGGTCGCCGGCCGCGGTGTCGCGTCGCTGGCCGTGGCCCTGGTCTGCGACCACGCGTTCGGACCGGTCGGGCTGCACCGGCTGCAGGCCGACATCCGGCCGGAGAACCGGCCCAGCCGACGGCTGGTGGAGCGGCTGGGGTTCCGTCAGGAGGGGTTGTTCCGCGACTACCTCGACATCGACGGGGCGTGGCGGGACCACCTCGGCTACGCCCTGCTCGCCGGGGAGCACCCGGGCGGGGCGCTCGCCCGCTGGCGGTCCCGCAGCCCGTCCTGACCAGCCGGGAGTACGCACAGCACCTGCCCGCTGACCACCCGTTACCGCTCCGAGACCAGCGGTGAACGCCGACACGCCGATGTGTCGCGCGGACGCGCCGACACACCGGTGGACGTCCCGGTCATCGGCAGTCCCCGCACTTACCTTGACTCCCGAGTGACTGATGTGACTCGTGGTGCCCCAGGGAACGGGGCCCTTCCGTTGTGCCAGGGATGGATCGAGGTGTTGTGATGGGTTCGGGCGTGCTGCTGGCCGCTCTCGTCGTGCTGTGGTTCGTGGTCCTGGTGCCGATGGTGGTCACCCGTGGCGACGGGCACGCGCGGACGAGCGCGGCGGACTCGGGGCGGACCCTGCAACGCCGCCGCCCCGTGGACCCCGTCGTCCACGCGGAGACCGAGCGGGTCACCATCGACCGCGCCCTGCTCCGCAGCCGCGGTGAGCTGCAGGTCGACGTGCACGCGGTGCGCCGTCGCACGCTGGCCGGGCTGGTCGCCCTCGCCGTCCTGGCGCTGGTCGGCGCGCTGGCCTACCGGTCCTGGCTGTGGGCGCCGCAGGTGCTGCTCGACCTCGCCGTCGTCGGCTACCTGATGGTCACCAAGGCCGCCGCCGACCGGGAGCGCCGTGCTGCCGCCCGGCGGGCCGCCCGGGCCGCGCAGCGTCCGCCGCGTCCCCGGCCGGTGCCGCACCACGTGCCGGCCCAGCGCCGGGCAGCCGAGCGCCCGGCGGCACCGGCGGTCAGCCCGGAGCCCGTCGTCGCCACCGAGACCGGGCCGGTGCACCCGAGCCTGCCGCTGGCGCCGGTGCACCCGCTGCGGCCCGGACGCGTCGTCGCCGCACGCACCCCGGCCCCCGAGGGCTGGCAGCACAGCGCCGTCGTCGGGCTGGACGACGACGACATCGGCTTCGCCGACATCGACGTCTACTCGCCGGCGCGGGTCGTCAACGGCTGATCGGACCGGGCCGACCCTCCGGCGCTGCCCCCGTGGCAGCGCCGGAGGGACCGGGCGGTAAGCTGCTCGACACAAGGGGCTGTGGCGCAGTCCGGTAGCGCACCTCGTTCGCATCGAGGGGGTCAGGGGTTCAATTCCCCTCAGCTCCACCCTTGTCAGGCCGGGCCCTCGGGCCCGGCCTGACGCGTTCCCGGGGTGCAGTGAGCCGCCGAACGGTCACCCGGGGCCCGGTCACCACCACGTCGTCGTGCGTCCGCTGCGGGACGGCGCACGCCGTCGTCCGGGGAGCGGGCGGCTCAGAACCAGGAGGGGAGCCACATCCGCTGCAGCCACTCCGGGTGCGACAGCGGCTGCCCGGTCAGCACCGGGTAGAAGAAGACGAAGGTCATCGCCACGACCGCGACGTAGAGGC
The DNA here is from genome assembly GCF_054177765.1 of Modestobacter lacusdianchii. Classification (NCBI taxonomy): domain Bacteria; kingdom Bacillati; phylum Actinomycetota; class Actinomycetes; order Geodermatophilales; family Geodermatophilaceae; genus Modestobacter; species Modestobacter lacusdianchii. Next base: position 10,200 of record NZ_JBJJTJ010000032.1, read on the forward strand.
ACACCACGCCGAGCCCGACGTTGCGGCGCAGCGCCGAGGCGGTGGCCGGGCCGAGGGCGTCCTGGAGCACCAGCACGATCGCCAGCACGAAGAACGGCACGGCCGGGGCCATGTAGAAGATGAACATCGTCCGGTCGAGGTTGACGAACCAGGTGAGCCAGCCCGCCGCGATGCCGGCGGCGGCGACGACGGCGGCCTGGTCGCGGCGGGCGACGATCCGCCAGAGCAGCCACAGCATCGCCGGGGCGAAGGCGAACCACAGGGTCGGCGTCCCGACCATCAGGATGTAGCGCACCACCTGGTCGCCCGCGGCGTCGGTGAGCCCCTGCGGGTTCCACAGCAGGATCGGCCGGCCGTCGACCAGCCACGACCACGGGTTGGACTCCCACGGGTGCGGTGAGGACAGGCCGCTGTGGAAGTCCAGCCACTCGCCGTGCATGTGCCACAGCGAGCGCAGCGCGTCGGGCACGAACCCGAAGGCGGTGTCCGGGTGCTGGTCGGCCCAGTGCCGGCCCTGCGCGTTCTCGCCGCGGAACCAGCCGGTGAAGGTGGCCAGGTAGGTCAGCACCGGGACGGCGGCCAGCGCCCAGGCCGCGCCGGGGAGACCTCGGCGCAGCGCCACCACGGTGGGCCGGGGCACCCCGGCCGCCCGCCAGGCCGCGCGGTCCCACCACAGCGACAGCACGGCGAACGCGGCGAGGAAGTACACGCCGCTCCACTTGACCCCGCCGGCGCAGCCGAAGAGCACTCCCGCCGCGATCCGCCAGCCGCGGGGACCGAGCGCGAAGCCGGTCGCGGTGACCCGGTCGGCGCCGTCCCGGACCCGCTGGCGCACCTGGTCCCGGTCGACCACCAGGCAGGCCACCGCCGAGATCACGAAGACCTGCAGGAAGACGTCGAGCAGGCCGATCCGGCCGAGGCTGAAGGAGAAGCCGTCGAGTGCGAGCAGCAGGCCGGCGAGCAGGCCGAGCAGGGTCGAGCCGGTGAGCCGCCGGGCCAGCCGGGTCAGGACGACGACGGCGACCGCGCCCGCGACCGCGCTCGGTACCCGCCAGCCCAGCGAGTCGTAGCCGAACACCTGCTGACCCACCGCGATCAGCCACTTGCCCAGCGGCGGGTGGACGATGAACGTGTAGCCGCGGTTGTACTCGTAGCCCAGCTCCCGCAGCTCGGCGGCCTCGGGCGGGTAGTAGGCCTCGTCGAAGACCAGGTCGGCCGGGTAGCTGATGTCCCACAGCCGGGTGGCCAGCGTGGCCAGCCCGAGCAGCGCGGTGAGCACCGCGGCCAGCGTCCGGTCCGACGGCAGCTGCGGGGTGGGCTGCCGGCGGGGCCGGGGCAGCGGCGGGAAGCGACGGTGCGGGGTCTCCTCCGGGGCCGACTCCGTGCGTTCCGGGACCAGCACCGCCATGCGGGCCAGGGTAGACAAAGGACCTGCCTGCCCCCCGGCACTCGCACGCTCGTACCGGGCCCCTGCAGGCAGGCCGGGGCGACCGGGCGTGACAGGCTCGACGCCATGACCGGACGACTCGTGCTGGGTGGTGCACCGCTCGGGCAGCCGGGGGACGTCGGCCCGCGGCTGCGGCAGGCGATGGCCGACGCCGACGTCCTGGCGGTCGAGGACACCCGGCGCCTGCACCGGCTGGCCAACGACCTGGAGGTCACGCTCACCGGCAAGGTCGTCACCTTCCACGAGACGGTCGAGCGCTCCCGGCTGCCCGGGCTGGTGGCGGCGATGACCGAGGGCCGCACCGTGCTGCTGATCACCGACGCCGGGATGCCCTCGGTGTCCGACCCCGGCTACACGCTGGTGCGCGCCGCGATCGAGGCGGGCATCGAGGTCACCTCGGTGCCCGGGCCGTCGGCCGTCGTCACCGCGCTGGCCGTCTCCGGGCTGCCGTGCGACCGGTTCACCTTCGAGGGCTTCCTGCCGCGCAAGGGCGGGGAGCGGCGCTCGGCGCTGACCGCGCTGGCCGGCGAGCCCCGGACGATGGTGTTCTACGAGTCGCCGCACCGGCTGGCCGACGCCCTCACCGACGCGGTGGGCGCCTTCGGGCCGGAGCGGCCGGCCGCCGTCTGCCGCGAGCTCACCAAGACCCACGAGGAGGTGCGCCGCGGGTCGCTGGCCTCCCTGGCCGAGTGGGCCGCCGAGGGCGTGCGCGGCGAGATCACCCTGGTGGTCGCCGGGGCGGTGGCCGGCCCGGCGACGCTGACCCCGGCCGAGCTGGCCGCCGAGGTCGCCGCCGAGGAGGCCGCCGGCGCCGACCGCAAGGAGGCGATCCGGTCCGTCATGGCCCGCACCGGCCTCCCGAGACGCCAGGTCTACGACGCCGTCGTGGCCGCCAAGACCCCCTGACCCGCCCCGCCGCGCGCGCCGTTGTGCACCGGATGTCGGTCCTGGGCCGGCCGACCGACGTTCAGCGCACAGAGCCGAGTGCGGCGGCGATCCGTGCGACCAGTCGTCCCGGGTGGTGCAGGTCGGTCGCCGTCACGAAGAGGACGCGCCACCCGGCTGCCGTCAGCCGGTTGAGGCGTTCGCGGTCACGCGCGAACTGGCCCGGTTCGCTGTGCCAGAGCCCGTCGTACTCCAGCGCCACCCGCTGTACGGGCCAACCGAAGTCCACCCGGGCGACGACGCGGCCGCCGTCCACGACGCGGAACTGGGCGACCGGCGCCGGGAGACCGTGGTCGCCGATCAACAGGCGCAGCCGGGACTCCTGCGGGGACTCGGCGAGCCCGTCGGCCAGCGCCACGGCCTGCCGCGCGCGACGGCACCCCGGTCCGTCGACCGTGCCGGCCAGCCAGCGCACCTCCTCGAGGTCGGCTCCGGCGAGCACGACCAGCTGGTCGACGGCGGCCACGGCGTCGACCCGGGGCAGCGCCGCGGCCAGCCGCACGGCGGTCGCCTCGGGCGTCGTCAGGTGCACTCCCCGATGCCGGACGACGGTGCGTTCCTCCATGTCCGCACGCCGGACCCGGAGCCCGGGCACACGCACGGGGTGGCGGCCCGGCCAGCGGGTGATCTCCACGTCCTCGTCCGCCGAGCCGAGGGGGACTCCCCACAGGGTGGCCGCGCTGACCCCGGTCACCACGTCGTCCGGCAGGAGCAGGCGACCGGCGGCGATGGCCCGCACCCCGTGGGTGACCGGGACGTCGTGGTGCACGTAGACGTCCGGGAACAGGCGTCTCCAACAGCTCCGGCGCAGTTGTGCCGAGGTCAGCGCGCCGCCCCGGACGGCCTCGGAACCCCGGAAGGGGGAGTGGCGGAGGTGGTCGGGCACGGCGAGCACACCCGCACCCTGCCGCCCCAGCGCCAGACCTCGGCTCCGTCGTCCACAGCGCCCCGCCGCTGTGCACCTGCTGTCGGTTCGTCAGCGCCGAACCGACGTCTCGTGCACAGCGGCGGGCGAGCCGATGGGGTCAGAGCCAGCCGGTGCGCTTGAAGCCGCGGTACAGGGCCAGGCAGGCGAGCAGCATCGCCAGCAGCGCGGCGGGGTAGCCCCAGCGCTCGTCGAGCTCGGGCATGAACTCGAAGTTCATCCCGTAGATGCCGGCGATCGCGGTGGGCAGGGCGATGATCCCGGCCCAGGCGCTGATCTTGCGCATGTCCTCGTTGTCGGCCAGCGAGGTGCGGGCCAGCGACGCCTGCAGGATCGAGGTGAGCAGCTCGTCGAGGCCGGTGACCTGGTCACGGACCCGCAGGGCGTGGTCCTGCACGTCCCGGAAGTAGGAGCGCATCGCCTCGGGCACCAGGTCGTTGGGCCGGTCGACCAGCGTGGACAGCGGCAGTTCCAGTGGCAGCACCGCCCGGCGCAGCTGCATCAGCTCCCGCTTGAGCTGGTAGATGCGGCCGCTGTCATCGGTGCGGGCCGGGCTGAACACCGAGGTCTCCACCTCCTCGACGTCCTCCTCGACCGCGTTGGCGACCACGAGGAAGTCGTCGACGACGTGGTCGGCGATGGCGTAGAGGACGGCGGACGGGCCGTTGCAGAGCAGGTCCGGCTGGCCCTCCAGCTGGGTGCGCAGCCGACCGAGCTCACCGTGCGTGCCGTGCCGGACCGTGATCACGTGGTCGGCGCCGACGAACACCATGATCTCGCCGGTGATCACCACCTCGCTGGTGGCGGTCAGCTGCTCGTGCTCCACGTACTGCGCGGTCTTGAGCACCATGAACATCGCCTCGTCGTACCGCTCCAGCTTCGGCCGCTGGTGGGCGTAGACGGCGTCCTCGACGGCCAGCGGGTGCAGCCCGTAGTGCTCGCCGATCGCGGTGAGCTCGGCCTCGGAGGGCTCGTACAGGCCCAGCCAGACGAAGCCGCCCTGCTCGCGGGCCACCCGCAGCGCCTCGGGCGGGGCGACGTCCAGCCGCTCACCGCGCACGTAGACGGCGCAGTCGACCACCGGGTCGCCGCCGTCCCTCGGTGCGGTCACCTCGCGCGGGACGTTGGCCGGACGGGGTCGCAGGGTCTGCGGGAGGGCCGCGGGGGTGTTCTGGCTGGTGGTGCTGTGGGTGTCGGTCACCGGTCCTCCTCGGGTCTGTCGGGGTCCAGCATCCCCGCCGGCCCGTGCACGGCACGCGCCCGCCGGGTGGCGAGCGACGCTGGCCGATCCAGATGATCACCAGCCGGACGGCGTCCCGCACCTCCGCCCGGTCTCACCCCGGGGGGTGAGGGCCGCCCGGTCACCCCTCGGGGTGAGCGGCCGACGAACCGACCTGATCGGTGACACCCGTCATCGGTCAGGAGAACACCGTGCCCACCGCCGTCCTCGACGACGTCCGCCTCGCCCCCGTCGCGCCGCAGCCTGCCGTCGCGCGTCCCCGGCGGATGCCGGTGACGGTCGCGGCGGCCGGGCTGCTCGCCGTCCTCGAGTCCGTCGGGCTGCTGGCGATCGGGCTGACCGGCCTGGACGGCGTCTTCGGGGTCGGCGCCCGCCCGTCCGGGGCGCTGGTCGCCGGCACCCTGCTGCTGCTCGCCGGCTGGGTCGTGCTGGCCGCCGGCGGTGGCGCGAGCCTGGTCGACGGGGCCGGCCGGCGCCTGCTGGTCGCGCTCGCCTGCGGGGAGATCGTCCTGCTCGCCGTCCTGGTGGTCGCCGGGCTGCTCGGTGCCGACGGCGTCTGGCTGGTCGCGGTCGGCCCGCTCGGCGCGCTGCCGGTGCCGGCGCTGGCGCTGCTCGCGCTCGCCGTCCCGACGGGGAAGCTGCTGCTGGCCGGCGCGCCGTCGGCGGGGGAGTGGGTGCGGGCCGGCGGCCGGCCGCGCACGGCGCGCCCCGCGCCGGTGGTGCGCCACCGCGCGCTCCGCGGGGTCACCGTGGCCTGCATCGGACTGGCCCTCACCGGGACCGCGGTGCTCGGCGCCCCGGCCGACCCGGCGACCTCCCCGAGCACCGTCGCCGTCACCGAGGCGCCCTGAGCAGTGCGGCGGCGAACGGGCTGGACGCAGGTCACTACCCTCAGGCCGTGACAGATCGGCACATCCTCACCGCCGTCGCGTGGCCCTACGCCAACGGCCCGCGGCACATCGGGCACGTCTCCGGGTTCGGCGTCCCCTCCGACGTCTTCAGCCGGTTCCACCGGATGTCCGGCGACCAGGTGCTGATGGTGAGCGGCACCGACGAGCACGGGACGCCGATCACGGTCGCCGCGGACGCCGAGGGCATCACCCCGCGGCAGATCGCCGACCGCAACAACCGGGTCATCGTCGACGACCTGGCCAGCCTCGGGCTCAGCTACGACCTCTTCACCCGGACGACGACGGTCAACCACCGCTCGGTGAGCCAGGAGATCTTCCTCGGGCTGCTGAAGAACGGGTACGTCTTCCCGCAGACCACGCTGGGCGCGATCAGCCCGTCGACCGGGCGCACCCTGCCCGACCGCTACATCGAGGGCACCTGCCCGATCTGCGGCTACGACGGCGCGCGCGGTGACCAGTGCGACAACTGCGGCAACCAGCTCGACCCCACCGACCTGATCAACCCGGTGAGCCGGATCAACGGCGAGACGCCGAGGTTCGTGGAGAGCGAGCACTACTTCCTCGACCTGCCGGCGTTCACCAAGGCGCTGGGCGACTGGCTGGCCACCCGCAAGAGCTGGCGGCCCAACGTCCTCAACTTCAGCGTGAACCTGCTGGAGGACCTCAAGCCGCGCAGCTACACCCGGGACATCGACTGGGGCGTGCCCGTGCCGCTGGACGGCTGGCGCGACCGCAACGACAAGCGGATCTACGTGTGGTTCGACGCCGTGGTGGGCTACCTGTCGGCGTCCATCGAGTGGGCCCGCCGCTCCGGTGACCCGGAGGCGTGGCGGCAGTGGTGGCAGTCGCCGGACGCCGACGCCTACTACTTCATGGGCAAGGACAACATCGTCTTCCACTCCGAGATCTGGCCGGCCCAGCTGCTCGGCTACAACGGGGCGGGCGACAAGGGCGGGACGCCGGGCTCCTACGGGGCGCTGAACCTGCCCACGGAGGTCGTCTCCAGCGAGTTCCTGACCATGGAGGGGCGCAAGTTCTCCTCCTCGCGCAACGTGGTCATCTACGTGCGCGACTTCCTGGCCCGCTACGACGCCGACGCGCTGCGCTACTTCATCGCGGTGGCCGGGCCGGAGAACCAGGACACCGACTTCACCTGGGCGGAGTTCCTGCGCCGCAACAACGACGAGCTCGTCGCCGGCTGGGGCAACCTGGTCAACCGCACCGTGTCGATGGCGGCGAAGAACGTCGGCGCCGTCCCGGCCGCGGGCGACCTGACCGACGCCGACCGGGCGCTGTTGGCCACCACCTCGGGCGCGTTCGCGCCGATCGGCGAGCTGCTGGGCCGCAACCGGCAGAAGGCCGCGGCCACCGAGGCGATGCGGGTCGTCGGGGAGGCGAACAAGTACCTGTCGGACCAGGCGCCGTGGAAGCTCAAGGAGGACCCGGCCCGCCGGGACACCGTGCTGCACACCGCGCTGCAGGCGATCAAGGACTGCAACGCGCTGCTGACGCCGTTCCTGCCGCACTCCGCGCAGCAGGTGCACGAGCTGCTCGGCGGCACCGGCACCTGGTCGGTCGCGCCGCAGGTGGTCGAGACCGAGGACCTGGACGACGGCTCGCCGTACCCGATCATCACCGGGCCGTACAGCGAGGGGCAGGCCGTCTGGGCGTCCACGCCGCTGCCGCCCGCGGGCACGCCGCTGGCCGCGCCGAAGCCGGTGTTCACCAAGCTGGACGAGTCGATCGTCGCCGAGGAGCTGACGCGGCTGGAGGAGAAGGGCACGATCAGCACGGACGGCGAGGCGTGACCCCCGCGACGGCCGTGTCGACCGACGTGGCCGCGGGGGTCGGGCCGTCGCGTCCCGCGGGACCGGCCATGCCGGCGAACACGGCCGCGTCGTGAGCCGGTCGGCGTCCTCGCGGGCGAACCGGCGGGGCGAACCGCCGCCGTCGCCGGAGCCGCTGCCGGCGCCGGCGGTCGACAGCCACACCCACTTCGACATCGCCGTGGGTGGGGAGGACCGGACGCCGACCGAGGACGAGGTCGACGAGGCGATCGCGGCCGCCGTCGCGGTCGGGGTGCCGCGGCTGGTGCAGGTCGGGGTGGACGTCGCCTCCTCCCGCTGGTCGGCCGAGCTCGCCGCCCGGCACCCGAACGTGCTGGCCGCGGTGGCGCTGCACCCCAACGAGGCCGGCGCGGGCGCGGCGACCGAGCAGGCGCTGGCCGAGATCGACCGGCTCGCCGCGCAGCCGCGGGTGCGGGCGGTGGGGGAGACCGGGCTGGACCGGTACCGCACCGGGGAGGACGGCTGGGCCGCGCAGGATGCCTCCTTCCGCGCGCACATCGACATCGCCAAGCGGCACGGGATCGCGCTGGTCGTCCACGACCGGGACGCGCACGACCAGGTGCTCCAGGTGCTGGAGGACGAGGGTGCGCCCGAGCACACGGTGCTGCACTGCTTCTCCGGGGACGCCGGGTTCGCCCGGGCGTGCGTCGAGCGGGGGTACGTGCTGTCCTTCGCCGGCATGCTGACCTTCGGCAACGCCGGGTACCTGCGGGAGGCGGCAGCACTGACCCCGCTGGACCAGCTGCTGGTGGAGACCGACGCGCCCTTCCTCACGCCGGCGCCGTTGCGCGGCCGGCCGAACTCCGCCCGCCTGGTGCCGCACACGGTGCGGGCGCTGGCCGAGGTCACCGGCGTGCCGCTGGAGCAGCTGTGCGGCGCTCTCACCGCCACCGCCGAGCGGGTGTTCGGGCGCTGGGAGCAGCAGACCGCGCAGTAGCGGCCCGTGCGCCCGGGGGCCGCCGCCTCCGCACCGATCCGGGGCACACTGGGGGCGTGGGCCGCCTCATCGCCGTCGTCCTCTTCATCGCCCTCATGGCCCCAGCCGCGCTGCTGGCCCGGGGCTGGTCGCACGCCTCGGCGCGCCGGGGCGCCGCCGCGGCCGGGGTCGAGTTCGTGCCGGTCACCCCGTCGGCGACCGGGTACCTGGACCGGCAGGCCGTGCACGGGCGCCGGCTGCGCCGGCTGGGGCTGCTGGCGGGCGTGGCCGCCGTGATCACCACGGTGGTGCTCTTCGCCGAGGCCTCGGTGTTCCTCTGGGTCCCGGCACTGGGCACCGGCCTGCTCGCCGGGGTGCTGCTGGCCGAGGTCACCCGGCCGCGGGCGCGCTGGGCGCTGACGAGTCCGGCCCGCCGGCCCCGGCGCGGTGAGCAGATCTCCCTGTGGCTGCTGTGGACGATGCGCGCAGCCGTCGCCGGCGTCGTGCTGAGCACCGTGTGGCTCGCCGACGAGCTGGGCCGGGCGCTGACCGTCACCGCGCTCGCGGTCCCGCTGGTGGGCTGGGTGCTGGCGGAGCTCGCGCTGGCCCGGGTGCTGCTGCGCCCGCTGCCGGCCGAGGGGGCCGACGTGCCGGTCGACGAGGCACAGCGCACCTGGACCGCGCACCTCGTGGTCGGCGCGGCGAGCGTGCTCGCGCTGCTGCCGCTCGGCGCGCTCCTGCTGCGTGCGGCGATCGACCTCGACGACCGGGTCACCTCCGACGGCGCGGGCCTGCTGCCGGTGGCCCTGGTCGCCGGCGGCTTCTCCGCGCTCATCGCCGGGGTGCTGGTCGCCGGGTTCCTGCTCACCTGGCTCCGGCCGGTGCGGCAGACCACCCCCGCACTCGCCTGACGGCCCGCCGTGCCCGATCGAGGGCAGGCCATGCTGTGGGCTTGCCCACGTCGGCCGGCGGCGGGCGGCGCCGTTCGCACCGCGCGCCCATGACGGTGTGTGTCGGCGCGCCTGCGCACAGCTGAGTCGACTTGTTGGTTTCCTTGCCGAGCACCGTTGTCTTCCGTTGGGCGTTCGTTATCGTGTCGTGACCGACCAGCCGGGGTGGGGAACACCCAGGCGACCACCTGCCGGACGGGCTCCACCCCGACCGGCGGCACCGTCGGGCGACACGAGACCGGGCGCCTCCCTCGGGTGGGGTCCGTCGGCTGCTGCCTGCGTTCCCCTGCCCGGGTCCAGTGACCCGTGGATGTGTTGTGCGCCGATCGCTGAAGCTCAGTCTGTTCGCCCTGGTCCTGCTGGGCCTGGTGGGCGGCTCCGCTGCCTACCTTCTCGCCCAGAAGTCGGTGACCCTCACCATCGACGGCCAGGCCCGCGAGGTGAGCACCTACGCCGGCACCGCCGGTGAGGTGCTCGCCGACGAGGGGCTGACGCCGACCGCGCAGGACGTCGTCCTGCCGGCGCTGGACGCCCGGGTCGGTGACGGCGACACGATCGTGCTCAACCGCGCCCGTCCGCTCGCACTGACCGTCGACGGCGTGCGCACCGACGTCTACACCACCGCGCTGTCGGTCGACGGCGCGCTGGCCGAGCTCGGCTACCGGGCCGAGGAGCTGGTGCTGTCCACCAGCCGCAGCGATCGACTCCCGCTGGACGGCATGGAGCTGGCCGTCACCACCAGCAAGGACGTCACGCTGATCGCCGACGGGCAGCAGCGGGTGGTCACCACCGCCGCGGCCACCGCCGGCGACCTGCTCGCCGAGCAGGGCATCGCCCTGTCGCCCACCGACCGGACCTCGCTCTACCCGCAGCAGCCGCTGCTCGACGCGATGGTCCTGCGGGTCACCCGCGTGCAGGTCACCGACGTCACCGAGGTGCAGACGGTCGACTACGAGACGGTGGAGACGCAGGACCCCGAGGCCTTCGAGGGCGACCGCACGGTCACCGCCAAGGGCGTCGAGGGGCAGCGGACCGTCACCTGGCGGGTCACCGTCACCGACGGGGTCGAGACCGGCCGCGAGCAGCTGAGCAGCGTGGTGTCGAAGGCGCCGGTGGCCGAGCAGGTCGCGGTCGGCACCAAGGAGAAGCCCGCCGCGCCGGCGGCCGTGGTCACCGCCGACGGGCTGAACTGGGCGGCGCTGGCCAACTGCGAGTCCGGCGGCCGGCCGAACGCGGTCAGCGGCACCGGCAAGTACCGCGGCATGTACCAGTTCTCCACCGGCACCTGGGCCGCGGTCGGCGGCTCCGGTGACCCGGCGGCCGCCTCGGCCGAGGAGCAGACGATGCGGGCCCAGATGCTCTACGCGCGATCCGGTGCCGGTCAGTGGCCGCACTGCGGCTCCCGCCTCTTCGGCTGAGCAGGACGCTGAACACCGTCCCGGAGCAGTCCGACGGGCTGCTGGGCCCCGCGGCCATCCGCGAGCTGGCCCAGCAGCTCGACCTGCGTCCCACCAAGACCCTCGGCCAGAACTTCCTGCACGACGCGAACACCATCCGGCGGATCGTGCGCACCGCCGACCTCACCGAGGACGACGTCGTCCTGGAGGTCGGCCCCGGGCTGGGCTCGCTCACCCTGGGACTGCTCGGTGCGTGCGCGCACGTCACCGCGGTCGAGATCGACCCGCGGCTGGCCGGCCAGCTGCCGCACACCGTGGCCGCCCGGGCGCCCCAGCTGGCCGGGCGGCTGACCGTGGTCACCGCCGACGCGCTGCGGGTGACCGAGCTGCCCGGGCCGGCACCCACGGCCCTGGTGGCCAACCTGCCGTACAACGTCGCCGTGCCGGTGCTGCTGCACCTGCTCGAGCTGCTGCCCTCGCTGCGCACCGCGCTGGTGCTCGTGCAGGCCGAGGTCGCCGACCGGCTGGCCGCCGCCCCGGGCTCCCCGGCGTACGGGGTGCCCAGCGTGAAGGCGGCCTGGTACGCCGACGTCCGGCGCGCGGGCAACGTCCCCCGCCCGGTGTTCTGGCCGGTGCCCAACGTCGACTCCGGCCTGGTCGCGCTGCACCGCCGTCCCGCGCCGCCCGGGGACCGCGCCGCGACCTTCGCGGTCATCGACGCCGCCTTCGCCACCCGGCGCAAGGGGCTGCGCGCGGCACTGGCCGGCTGGGCCGGCAGCCCGGTCGCGGCCGAGGCCCGGCTGCGGGCCGCCGGCATCGACCCCACCACCCGGGGCGAGCGGCTGTCGGTCACCGAGTTCGCCCGCCTCGCCGCCACGACCTAGGACCCCGCGCCGGTCCGGCCGGGCCTCGGGACGACGCCGGCCCGGGTCGTGGCAGGGTGGGCGGATGCACCACGCGACGTCCGGGGGTCCGGGCCGGCTGGCCGGCAACGGCGCCGTCGTGGCCCGGGCACCGGCCAAGGTCAACGTGCACCTGGGTGTCGGCCCGCTGCGTCCGGACGGCTTCCACGAGCTGCAGACGGTGTTCCTCGCCGTGTCGCTGTTCGACACCGTCACCGTGCGCCCGGCCGAGGGCCTGTCGTTGACCGTCCGGGGCGAGGGCTCGGCCGCTGGAGGTGGGCCGGCCAGCGTGCCCGCCGACCGGCGGAACCTGGTCTGGCAGGCCGCCGAGCTGCTGGCCCGGCACGCCGGGGTCACCGCCGACGCGCACCTGGAGATCGACAAGTCGATCCCGGCCGCTGCCGGCCTGGCCGGGGGGAGTGCCGACGCCGCCGCCACCCTGGTCGCCCTGGACGCGCTCTGGGGCACCCGGGCGACCCGCGGCGACCTCTCCCGGCTGGCGGCGCAGCTGGGCAGCGACGTCCCGTTCAGCCTGCTCGGCGGCGTGGCGCTGGGCACCGGCCGGGGTGAACAGCTCTCCCCGGTGCTCGCCCGCCGGCGCTGGGACTGGGTGCTGGGCATCGCGGGGGAGGGGCTGTCGACCCCCACGGTCTACGCCGAGCTCGACGCGCTCCGGGCGGCCGGGAGCCTGCCCGACGGCGCAGACCTGACCTCACCCGAGCCGGTCATCGCGGCGCTCCGCAGCGGCCCCGCCGAGGCGCTCGCGGCCGCGCTGGACAACGACCTGCAGGCGCCGGCCCTGCGGCTGCGCCCCGAGCTGCGCCGGGCGCTGGACGCGGCGACCGGGGCCGGAGCGCCCGCGGCGCTGGTGAGCGGGTCCGGGCCGACGGTGGCCGCGCTGGCCGCCGACGAGGAGGACGCCGTCCGGCTGGCCGCGGAGCTGGCCGGCACCGGGGTCTTCCGGGACGTGCGCGCGGTGCACGGCCCGGTGCACGGCGCCCGCCTGGTGGGCTGAGGAGGGCCGACAGGCGGGCCCGGCTCAGGGGCGGCCGGCGAGGCCCGGCGACGGCTCGAGGTGGGAGAGCCCGTGGTAGGCCAGGTTCACCAGGTGGGCGGCGACCTCGCGCTTGCCCGGTGACCGGGTGTCCAGCCACCACTGCCCGACCAGCGCGACCATGCCGACCAGGGCCTGGCTGTACAGCTCGGCCAGCGCGGGGTCGTAGCCGCGCAGCCGGAACTGGTCGCCCAGGACGTGCTCGACCTTGCTGGCCACCTCGCTGATCAGCGAGGAGAAGCCGCCCTCGGTGCCGGCGACGGGGGAGTCGCGCGCCAGCACCCGGAAGCCGTCGGTCTCCTCCTCGATGTAGTCCAGCAGCACCAGCGCCGCGCGCTCCAGCAGGGCCCGGGGATGGCCGCCGGTCGACAGGGCCGAGGTGAACCGGTCCAGCAGCCGCTGCATCTCCCGGTCCACGACGACGGCGTACAGCCCCTCCTTGCCGCCGAAGTGCTCGTAGACCACCGGCTTGGAGACGTCGGCGCGGGCCGCGATCTCCTCGATCGAGGTGGCCTCGTAACCGCGCTGGGCGAACAGCTCACGGCCGACGTCCAGCAACTGCCGGCGGCGCTGGGCCCCGGTCATCCGCACCCGGGGCCGGGCGGCAGCGGGCTCGGCGGGGGTGCTCATGCGGCCATCGTGCCCCTCCGGTGCCTGCGGGGGCCGCTGGGTGCCCGGGACGTCCGCACCCGGCCGCCCCGGGGCCCCCGGACCGGTGCTGGGTGCCCGGCGGCGTACCCGGCCCTACGCTCTGGGGGTCCGCCGGTCCGCCGGCGGGACGCCGCAGCCGCACCGTCCGGGGGCGCCCCGGGGTGCGGCCGGCGATGGGGGATGGGGTAATCGGCAGCCCGCCGGCCTTTGGAGCCGGGAAGTCTCGGTTCGAGTCCGAGTCCCCCAGCCAGCCCGGCGGGCAGCACCGCGCCGGCCCGCTGCCCGTCGTCCCGAGGAGATCCGTGAGCCAGCAGGACACCCCCACCAGCGTCGGCGCCGTCGTCGTGCTCGCGGCCGGCCAGGGCACCAGGATGCGCTCGCGCACCCCCAAGGTGCTCCACGAGATCGGGGGGCGCAGCCTCCTCGGCCACGTGCTCGCCGCGGCGGAGCCGCTCGGCGCCGCGCAGACCGTGGTCGTCGTCGGCTCCGGCCGGGACGCGGTGGAGCAGCACCTGACCCGGGTCGCGCCCGACGCGCTGCCGGTGGTGCAGGAGCAGCAGAACGGCTCCGGGCACGCGGCGGCCGTGGCGCTCGACGCGCTGACCGAGGTGACCGGTGCGGTGCTCATCGTCAACGGTGACGCACCCCTGCTCCGGGCCGAGACGCTGACCGGGCTGGTGGCCGCGCACCGGCAGGCCGGTGACGTGCTGACCGTCCTCACCGCGGAGGTCGCCGACCCGACCGGGCTCGGCCGGATCGTCCGGGACGCCGGCGGCGGCGTCCTCGCCATCGTCGAGGAGAAGGACGCCGACCCGGCCCAGCGGGCGATCACCGAGGTCAACGCCGGCGTGTACGTGGGTGACGCCGCTGCCGTGCGGGAGGCGCTCACCCGGGTCGGATCGGCCAACCAGCAGGGCGAGCAGTACCTGACCGACGTCCTGGGCCTGCTCGTCGGGGACGGCCGACAGGTCGGCGGACACCGCGCCGACGACGCCGACGACACCCTGGGCTGCAACGACCAGCGCGAGCTCGCCGCCCGCCGCCGCACGATGAACGACCGGGTCCTCGACGACCTGATGCGCGCCGGCGTGGTCGTGGTCGACCCGCTCACCACCTGGGTCGACGTCACCGCCGAGGTCGCCGCCGAGGCGGTGCTGCACCCGGGCACCCAGCTGCTGGGCGCCACCACCGTCGCCGCCGGGGCGGTCGTCGGGCCGGACACCACCCTGGTCGACTGCGAGGTGGGCGAGGGCGCCTCCGTCGTCCGGTCGCACTGCCAGCTCGCGGTCGTCGGACCCGCGGCGACCGTCGGCCCCTTCAGCTACCTCCGGCCCGGCACGCAGCTGGGCCGCGGCGCCAAGGTGGGCGCCTACGTCGAGACCAAGAACGTCCAGGTCGGCGAGGACTCCAAGGTGCCGCACCTGTCCTACGTGGGTGACGCGACCATCGGGCGGGGCAGCAACATCGGCGCCGCCACGGTGTTCGTCAACTACGACGGGGTCGACAAGCACCACACCACCATCGGTGACCACGTGCGGGTCGGCTCCGACACGATGCTCGTGGCGCCGGTCACGGTGGGCGACGGCGCCTACACCGCGGCCGGGTCGGTGATCACCACCGACGTCCCGCCCGGTGCGATGGGCGTCGCCCGGGCACGCCAGCGCAATGTGGCAGGCTGGGTCGGACGACGGCGTCCAGGGACGCCCGCAGCCCAGGCTGCAGCAGCCGCCGGTGGTGCAGCCACCGATCCCGCGACCGACACTGGGAGCGCGGGGTCCACGAGCCGGCCCACGGCCACGGACGACGAACAGCAGGGACGACGATGAGCGCCATCCGGCAGACCACCAACAAGAGCCTGATGCTCTTCTCGGGGCGCGCGTACCCCGAGCTGGCGACCGAGATCGCCGGGCACCTGGGCGTGACCCCCACCCCGACCGCCGCCTACGAGTTCGCCAACGGTGAGCTGTTCGTGCGGTTCGAGGAGTCGGTGCGCGGCTGCGACGCCTTCGTCGTGCAGAGCCACACCGCACCGATCAACACCTGGCTCATGGAACAGCTGATCATGGTCGACGCGCTCAAGCGCGCATCGGCCAAGCGGATCACCGTGGTCGCCCCGTTCTTCCCCTACGCCCGGCAGGACAAGAAGCACCGCGGCCGCGAGCCGATCTCCGCCCGCCTGGTCGCCGACATGTTCAAGACCGCCGGCGCCGACCGGCTGATGACCGTCGACCTGCACACCGCGCAGATCCAGGGCTTCTTCGACGGTCCCGTCGACCACCTGTTCGCGATGGACCTGCTGATCGACGAGGTCGCGCGCAAGTGGGGCGACCGGGACCTCACCGTCGTCTCGCCCGACTCCGGCCGCGTCCGCGTCTCCGAGCGGTGGAGCGACAAGCTCGGCGGCACCCCGCTGGCCTTCATCCACAAGACCCGCGACGTCAGCCGCCCCAACGAGGTCGTCGCCAACCGCGTCGTCGGTGAGGTCGAGGGCCGGGTCTGCATCCTGGTCGACGACATGATCGACACCGGCGGCACCATCTCCAAGGCGGCCGAGACCCTGTTCTCCGCCGGTGCGGCCGACGTGATCATCGCCGCGACGCACGGGGTGCTCTCCGGCCCCGCCGTCGACCGGCTCAAGAACAGCCGGGTCAGCGAGGTCATCGTCACCAACACGCTGCCCATCGAGCCGGCCCGCCAGTTCGACAAGCTGACCGTCCTCTCGATCGCCCCGCTCCTGGGCCGGGCGATCAAGGAGGTCTTCGAGGACGGCAGCGTGACCAGCCTGTTCGGCGGGGCGAGTTAGTCCGCGATCCTCCGGATCGCACCGCGGCCAGGAGCCGTTCCCGGCCTGAGCTGAGCTGTTCCCCGCGCCGCCGTCAGGAGCCTCCGGCCCCGTGACGGCGGTGCGGACGGGCCCGGCTGCGGTGCTGGGCGGGAGCCTCCGGCCCCGCGCCCAGCACCGCAGACGCCCCTGCGGGGCGGGGGCCCGGGGTCCCTCCGCTGGTGGCGTCTTCGGGCGCGTGGTCGGCGGGACCGAGGTCTACTCCGCTGGTGGCGCCTGGTCTTCTCCGCTGGTGGGGCCCGGTCGCTCCATGGGTGGGGCGCCCTGTCGTCCGCTTCTCCACCGGCCTGCGTGTAGCCTCTACCGAGTTGCCCGGCGAGGGAGCGGTTCTCCGACTCCGTGATCGACGTGCGTGTGCCTCCAGGGGTGTGCCGCGCTCGTGCGCTGAGCACACAGACCCGATCCACCTGTTGAGGAGCACACCACCGTGGCCGACTTCCGCCTCGTCGCCGAGCCCCGCACCGAGTTCGGCAAGGGCAGCGCCCGCCGCACCCGCCGGGCCGGGCGCGTCCCCGCTGTCATGTACGGACACGGCCAGGACGTCGTCCACCTGTCCGTGCCGGCCCTCGAGTTCGCCGCGGTGCTGCGCAACGGCGGCACCAACGCGCTGATCACGATCACGCTGGACGGCAAGGACCAGCTGGTGCTGATCAAGGCCGTGCAGCGCGACCCGCTGACCCGGGTGCACGAGCACGTCGACCTGGTGGTCGTCCGTCGCGGCGAGAAGGTCACCGTCGACGTCCCCGTGGTCATCGTCGGCGACCCGGCGCCGGACACGATCAGCAACCACCAGCTGAACACCGTCTCCCTCGAGGCCGACGCCACGAACCTGCCCGAGTCGATCGAGGTCGACATCACCGGCCGTACCGCCGGCAACGGCGTCACCGCCGGCGAGCTGCCGCTCCCGGCCGGGGCCACCCTGATCACCGACCCGGAGGCGCTGGTCATCGGCTTCCTGGGCGCCCCGACCGCCGCCGAGCTCGAGGCCGAGCTGGAGGAGGCCGAGGCCGAGGCCGGCATCGAGCGCGACGAGTCCGACTCCGACGGCGACGTCGTCCCCGAGCCGCAGGACCAGGGCAGCGGCGAGTCGATGGACTCCGCCGAGAAGTCCAACGACGCCTGATCCCGGCGTCGACACTGAACGAGAGCACGACCCGCAGGGGCGCCGGCACCGCCGGCGCCCCTGCGGCGTCTCCTGACGCTGCCCCGCTGCCGGTGTCCGAGGGGCCGTTCCTGGTCGTCGGGCTGGGCAACCCGGGCCCCGGCTACGCCGGCAACCGGCACAACGTCGGCGCCATGGTGCTGGCCGAACTCGCCCGGCGGGCCGGGGTGAAGCTGTCGACCGGCAAGGGCCCCCGGGCCCGGGCGCTGTCCGGGGAGGGCCGGCTCGCCGGCCGCCGCGTGGTGCTCGCGCAGCCGCTCACCTACATGAACGAGTCCGGCGGTCCGGTGCGCGGGCTGCTCGACTACCACCACCTGCCGGCCACCGACCTGGTCGTGGTGCACGACGAGCTGGACATCCCCTTCGAGGCGGTGCGGCTCAAGCGCGGCGGGGGAGAGGGCGGCCACAACGGCCTGCGGTCGATCTCCCGGTCCACCGGCACCAAGGACTACCTGCGGGTGCGGGCCGGGATCGGTCGTCCGCCCGGTCGCCAGGACCCGGCCGACTTCGTCCTGAAGGACTTCTCGGCCACCGAGCGGAAGACCCTCGACCTGTTCCTCGCCGAGGCAGCCGACGCCACCGAGCTGCTCCTGGAGCGTGGCCTGGAAGCCGCGCAGAACGTCGTGCACCTGCGCAGTTGAGTCGCCTTCCGTGGTGGTTGCGGACGAGTCAGCCCACAGCGCCCGGGCCGGTGTAGGCCCACGCTCGGACGTAGTCGATCTGGACGTTCCCCGACGTCCACGGGGCCGGATCATCGGCTTCCGTCTGCATGGACCAGTACATCGGGACGTTGGGGATCGCTCCGATGTCAGTCGTGCGGTAGGAGACGCCGTCGAGGATCCAGGTCAGTGAGTCCGGGCGCCACTCGATCACAGCCGTGTGCCAGCTGTGCACGTCTTGGTCGGTGGTGATCTGGAAGCCGGGAAATCCCTCTCGGCGCCCGGTGTAGTGCGAGAACCCCTCGATCACGTCACCGGCACCGAGCCCAGCCTCCGGGAAGTCGATCTCCCCCTTGGACCAGTCGTCGTCCGCGGGCCACAGCAACCAGGCGATCTTGTAGGACGGCATCTCGTCCGCTCGGAAACGGACCTCGTACCGGCCGTAGGTCTGCACGTGTGGCACGGGCGTGATGGAGACGACAAGAGCCTCGCCGTCCTCGGTGTGCAGGTGCTCGTTCAGGATGCCGTCGCTGACCGTGACGACCCGGCTGCTGTCGTACAGTCCGGGTCCCTCGGTGTCGTACCACCCGTCGTACGAGGCCCAGCCCGGGTAGACGTCGGCGAACTCACCCAGGGCCGCCGGCTCGTCGAAGTCCTGGTCGATCAGGGGCGTCCACTCGGGAACGGGTGCGGGTCGCGTCGATGGTGAGGGGGTCGGCGTCATCGCTCCGGGCAGCGGAGTGCTCGGTCCCGCGCTCTCGCCGGTGGGTTCCGCCCCTCGGCCGGTCGGCACGCCGACCGAGAGCATCACCCCGACCAGGCTCAGTGCCACCCACGGGAGCGCACGGAGCACAGCCGAGGACGACCTGCGACGGGGGGACGCGGTCGAGCGGTGCTGCCCTGTGTGCAGGGTTCTCCCGGTCATCCAGCTCATCGTCGTACGAGCCGTCGTGCTGGATGCCACTCAGCGTGATGCAGTCACCCCAACGAGTCGGCGGATCACCCAACCGGGGAGCTGTCCCTGCTCTCGAGGCGCAGGGCGGCCCGGCTTTGCGACGAGCGGGATCGGTCTAATCTGGGAAACCGGCCCCCGCGCGCATCCGGCGTGCACTCCGCTCGCTGGCGGACCAGGTGCGGCCACCAGGAACCAGGAGTGACCTCCGTGAGCTTGCGCGGCGTGCTCGACGTCGTCTTGACCGACGCCGGCGTGGCCTCGGTGGTGCAGCGGGCGGGCACCGCCGAGCTGGCGGTCACCGCGCCGCCGTCGGTCCAGCCGCTGGTCGCTGCGGCGCTCGCGGCGTCCGCCCCGGGTGCCGGGGTGCCGGTGCTGGTGGTGACGGCGGGGGAGCGGGACGCCGACGCGCTGGCCGCGGTGCTGCGCTGCTTCGTCCCCGACAAGCGGGTGGAGGTCTTCCCCGCCTGGGAGACGTTGCCGCACGAACGGCTCAGCCCGCGCGCGGACACCGTCGGCCGCCGGCTGGCCGTGCTGCGCGACCTGACCCACCCCGGTGAGAACGGCGCGGTCGACGTGCTGGTCGCCCCGGTGCGCAGTGTGCTGCAGCCGCTGGCTCCCGGTCTCGGCGACCTGGTGCCGGTCGAGCTGGCGCCAGGGCAGAGCGCCGAGCTGGACGACGTGGCCAAGGCGCTGTCCGACGCCGCGTACACCCGGGTCGAGCTGGTCGAGAAGCGCGGGGAGTTCGCCGTCCGCGGTGGCCTGCTCGACGTCTTCCCGCCGACCGAGCCGCACCCGGTACGGGTCGAGTTCTGGGGCGACGAGGTCGACGAGCTGCGGTACTTCTCCGCGGCCGACCAGCGCTCGCTCGACGAGCGGCCCGACCGGCTCTGGGCGCCGCCGTGCCGGGAGCTGCTGCTCACCGACGACGTCCGGGCCCGGGCCGCGCAGCTCGCGGTCGACCACCCGGAGCTGGCCGAGGTGGCCGGCAAGCTCGCCGAGGGCATCGCCGTGGAGGGCATGGAGTCGCTGATCCCTGCGCTCATCGGCGGGCACCAGATGCAGCTGCTGACCGACCTGGTCGCCTCGGGCACGCACGTGCTGGTCTGCGACCCCGAGCGGGTGCGCAGCCGCGCCGCGGACCTGGTGCGCACGGCGGAGGAGTTCCTCGCCGCCTCCTGGCAGACCGCCGCCGAGGCTGGCCAGGCGCCGATCGATCTCGGGGCGTCGTCCTTTCGCGACCTGGCCGACGTCGAGGCTGCTGCCCGCGCCCGCGGCCTCCCCTGGTGGACGACGGGGGCGTTCACCCTCGCCGTGGAGGACGACGACGAGCACGTCGCGCTGGACGCGGTCGGCGTCGAACGGTTCCACGGCGACCAGCAGCAGGCGTTCGACCAGTTCCGGGCGTGGGGCCGCGAGGGGTGGCGCACGGTGCTCACGTTCGCCGGCCCCGGTCCCGCACAGCGCGCCGCCGACCAGCTCACCGAGGCCGACCTCGGCGCCCGCCTGGTGCCCGGCATCGAGTCCGCCCCGGAGACAGGGGCCCCGCTGGTCACCCAGGGCAACCTGGACGCCGGCTTCGCCTTCCCCGGGGTCGGCATCGCGCTGGTCACCGAACACGACCTCACCGGCCAGCGCGGCACCAGCATGCGCGACGCGCAGAAGATGCCCGCCCGCCGGCGCAACGCCGTCGACCTGGTGCAGCTGCAGCCCGGCGACCTCGTCGTACACGAGCAGCACGGCATCGGCCGGTACGTGGAGATGGTCAGCCGCACCGTGCACGGTGGGCAGCGCGACTACCTGATCGTCGAGTACGCGCCGGGCAAGCGGAACCAGCCGCCGGACCGGTTGTTCGTGCCCACCGACTCCCTCGACCAGCTCACCCGCTACGTCGGCGGCGAGGCACCGGCGCTGTCCAAGCTGGGCGGCGCCGACTGGACCAAGACCAAGAACCAGGCGCGCAAGGCGGTCAAGCAGATCGCCGCCGAGCTGATCCGTCTCTACTCGGCGCGGATGGCCACCAAGGGCCACGCCTTCGGCCCGGACACCGTCTGGCAGCGAGAGCTCGAGGACGCCTTCCCGTTCCAGGAGACCCCCGACCAGCTCGCCGCGATCGACGAGGTCAAGGCGGACATGATGAACCCGGTCCCGATGGACCGGATCATCTGCGGCGACGTCGGCTACGGCAAGACCGAGATCGCGGTGCGCGCGGCGTTCAAGGCGGTGCAGGACGGCAAGCAGGTCGCCGTCCTGGTGCCGACGACGCTGCTGGCCAACCAGCACTACAAGACCTTCGCCGAGCGGTTCGCCCAGTTCCCGGTGACGGTCGCGGTGCTGTCCCGGTTCCAGTCGACGGCGGAGTCCAACGAGACGCTGCGCAAGCTGGCCGACGGCGAGATCGACGTCCTGGTCGGCACCCACCGGCTGCTGCAGCCGACCACCCGGTTCAAGGAGCTGGGGCTGGTCATCGTCGACGAGGAGCAGCGCTTCGGCGTCGAGCACAAGGAGTACCTGAAGACGATGCGGACGGCGGTCGACGTGCTGTCGATGTCCGCGACGCCGATCCCGCGCACCCTGGAGATGTCGCTGACCGGCATCCGGGAGATGTCGACGATCCTCACCCCGCCCGAGGAGCGGCACCCGGTGCTCACCTACGTCGGTGCGTGGGACGACAAGCAGATGGCCGCGGCGATCCGCCGCGAGCTGCTCCGCGACGGCCAGGTGTTCGTGATCCACAACCGGGTGCAGTCGATCGACAAGGCCGCGGCGAAGATCCGCGCCCTGGTGCCCGAGGCCCGGGTGGCGGTCGGCCACGGGCAGATGAAGGAGCACGAGCTCGAGAAGATCATGGTCGGCTTCTGGGAGAAGGAGTACGACGTCCTGATCGCGACCACGATCGTCGAGTCCGGGCTGGACATCCCCAACGCCAACACCCTGATCGTCGACCGGGCCGACACCTTCGGCCTCTCCCAGCTGCACCAGATCCGCGGCCGGGTCGGCCGTGGCCGGGAACGGGCCTACGCCTACTTCACCTACGACCCCTCGCGGCCGCTGACCGAGACCTCGGTCGACCGGCTGACCACCATCGCGCACAACACCGACCTCGGCGCGGGCATGGCGGTGGCGATGAAGGACCTGGAGATCCGCGGCTCGGGCAACCTGCTGGGCGGCGAGCAGTCCGGGCACATCGCCGGGGTCGGCTTCGACCTCTACGTCCGGCTGGTCGGCGAGGCGGTCAGCGACTACCGCGCCCAGGCGACCGGTGAGTCGCCGGCCGTGGAGCCGGCCGAGGTCCGGGTCGACCTGCCGGTCGACGCGCACCTGCCGCACGACTACGTCCCCGGCGAGCGGTTGCGGATGGAGGCCTACCGGAAGGTCGCGAGCGTGCAGGACGACGACCAGGCCCAGGCCGTGCTCGACGAGCTCACCGACCGCTACGGCGCCGCGCCGGCCCCGGTGCTCAACCTGCTGGCCGTCGCCCGCTTCCGGGCGGCGATGCGGGCGCTGGGCGTCACCGAGGTGTCGATGCAGGGCCGCAACGTCCGGGTCGGCCCGGTCGAGCTGCGGGAGAGCCAGGTGATGAAGCTGTCCCGGCTCGCCGAGGGCGCCACCTACAAGGAGGCGGTCCGCACCGTGTCGATCAAGGTGCCGGTCGGGCCGGACCGGCGCACCCCGCTGCGCGACGTCGCGCTGCTGGAGAAGCTGCACGCGCTGCTGTCCGCCGTGCTCGCGCAGCCGGTAGCCGTCGCCTCCTGAGGGCCGGGGAGTCGCCTCCTGAGGGCCGGGGGAGTCGCCTCCTGAGGGCCGGGGAGTCGCCTCCCGAGGGCCGAGGGGCGACGCAGGTCACACCGTTGTGGCACGCTGCCGCGGTGTCGCGCCGCAGAGTGCTCGCCGTCCTGCTCGTCGGTGTCGCCGGGCTGGGCGGCCTGGCCGGCTGCCGCACGGCGCCGTCCGTGGCCGCCTACGTGGGCGAGACCCAGGTGAGCGTCGCGGAGCTGGACGACGCGGTCGCCAGCCGGCTCGCCGACCCCGACATCGCCGCCTTCGTCGGGGAGGACGAGGCGGCGTTCACCCGGCAGGTCCTCTCCCTGCAGGTGACCGAGGCGGTGCACGCCGCCGCTGCCCGGCGCAACGGCGTGCAGGTGACCGACGCCGACGTGCGGGACCGGATCGCGCAGCTGCTGGACGGCAGCGACCCGACCGCGGTGTTCACGCAGGTCGCCCAGCAGCAGGGCGCCAGCGAGGCCGACGTGGTGGAGAACGTGCGCCAGCAGCTGATCCGGCAGCGTCTCGCGGCGGCGGCCGGGGAGGCCGACCTGTCGGAGGAGGGCCTGCGGGCACGCTACGAGCAGGTGCGGGAGGGCCTGGGCCAGGTCGAGCTCGGCCTGGTGACGGTGCCCGACCAGGCCGCCGCCGACGCGGCGCTGGCCCAGCTCACCGCCGACCCGGCCGCCTACCCCGCGGTCGCCGCGCAGTACGCGGGGCCGAACACGCTGCCGCAGGTCGAGCCCCGGTCACCGGCCGACCTGCCCGAGCTGCTCGCCGCCGAGATCGCCGGCACCGCTCCCGGCCAGGGCTTCACCCTGGCGGTGCCCCAGGCCGGCGGGGTGGTGGTCGGGTTCGTGCGCGCGGTGGTCCAGCCGACGTTCGACGAGGTGCGCGACCAGCTGGCGGAACAGGCCCTGGCCGAGGCCGACGCGGTGGGCCTGCAGCTGGTGGCCGCCGTCCGGGACGACCTGGACGTGGTGGTGAACCCGCGCTACGGCGAGCTGACCGAGGGGCGGGTCGTGCCCGCGGACGGCGGGGTCGTGCAGCTGCTGGCCGACGCCGGCGGCGCGTCTGCCGGAGACTGAGCGGGTGCCCGTCGCGCTCGTCGTCACCGTCAGCCCCCGCCTGCCCGGTCTGCTCGCCCCGGCCGGCTGGCGTGCGGTCACCGCCGCGCCCGCCGTCTGCGCCGTTCCGGGGGCCGCGGCCACCGCGGCTGCGCTGCGGGCGGAGGGCGTGGCGGTGACCGACGTCCCCGACCCCGGGGCGGTGACCGCGCCGGGCGCCGTCCTGCTGGCCACCCCCGAGGAGGCGGCCGGCTGGCCGGAGCTGCCCCGGGTCGCCGGCGCCCCCGAGCCGCCCGGTGCCCGGCTGCTGGACGTCGTCACCGTGATGGACCGGCTGCGCTCGCCCGGTGGCTGCCCCTGGGACGCCGAGCAGACCCACGCCTCGCTGCGCGGGTACCTGCTGGAGGAGGCACACGAGGCCTACGACGCGATCGTCGACGAGGACCCGGTGGCGATGCGCGAGGAGCTGGGCGACGTGCTGCTGCAGGTCGCCTTCCACGCGCGGGTCGCCGCCGAGGGGCAGCCGGGCTTCGACGTCGACGACGTCGCCGGTGACCTGGTCGAGAAGCTCGTGCGCCGGCACCCGCACGTCTTCGCCGACGCCGGCCCCCGCGACGTCGCGGCGGTGGAGCGCGGCTGGGACGAGGTCAAGAGGACCGAGAAGCAACGGCGCTCGCCGACCGAGGGGGTGTCCCGGTCGCAGCCGGCGACGTCCTGGGCCGCCGCGCTCGCCGGACGCGCCGAGCGGGCCGGGCTGCCCACCCCACCGGCCGGCGAGCTCGCCGCCCGGGACGCCGACGAGCTCGGGCAGCTGCTGCTCGGTCTGGTCGTCGCCGCCCGCCGCCGGGGCTGGGACGCCGAGGACGCGCTGCGCACCGCCGTCCGCCGGTACGCCGACGAACTGGACGCCGCCGCGCACGCCCGCACCGGCGGCTGACCCGCCCGGGGCTGTGGGTCATCGCACGGCCGATCGGCCTGCCCGGCACGGCACCGGCCCCTAGCGTGGTCGGGGACCGGCCGAGGAGGTGCCCGGTCGTCCACCGTCCCCGCTGGGAGGAGCTGCCCCGCGTGCCTGCGCACCCTGACGTGCTGTCCGCCGCCGACGACGTGGTCTCCGGGGTGCTGCCCGACAGCACCTGGGCGCTGCTGCTGGTGGTCGCCGGCGCCGCGCTGGTGGCCTGGCTGGTCGCCGTCGCGATCGGCCTGGTCGTCTCCCGCTTCGCCGGCCGCTCCGCCGCCGTCGCCGACCTGTCCCGGCGCGGCCGCCGACCGCTCCGGCTGTTCCTGGTGCTGCTGGCGGTCACCGTGGTGCTGGACGCCGCCCCCGGCGTGGGGGAGTGGCGGGAGGTCGTCGTCCGGGTGCTCGGGCTGCTGCTGATCGCCGCCGTGGCCTGGTTGGTCGCCGTCGCCGCCTTCGTCGTCGAGGACCTCGCGCTGGCCCGCTACGACGTCGACGTGGCCGACAACCGGCACGCCCGCCGGGTGCGCACCCAGGTCTCGCTGATCCGCCGGCTGACCGTGGCGGTGATCGCCGTGCTGGCGATCGCCGGGATGCTGCTGACCTTCCCCTCCGCCCGCGCGGCCGGCACGAGCATCCTGGCCAGCGCCGGCGTGCTGTCCGTGGTGGCCGGCCTGGCCGCCCAGACCTCGCTGGCCAACGTCTTCGCCGGCCTGCAGCTGGCGTTCACCGACGCGATCCGGGTCGACGACGTGGTGGTCATCGAGGACGAGTGGGGCCGGATCGAGGAGATCACCCTCACCTACGTCGTCGTGCACGTCTGGGACGACCGGCGGCTGGTGCTGCCCTCCACCTACTTCACCACCACGCCGTTCCAGAACTGGACCCGCAAGGAGTCCGCCGTCCTCGGCTCGGTGGAGATGGACGTCGACTGGACCGTGCCCTTCGACGAGATGCGCGGCGAGCTCGACCGGCTGCTGGACGGCAACGACCTGTGGGACCGGCGGGTCAAGGTCCTGCAGGTGACCGACGCGGTCGGCGCGCTCGTCCGGGTCCGCGTGCTGGTCAGCGCCAAGGACGGGCCGACGCTGTTCGACCTGCGCTGCCACGTCCGGGAGGGGCTGGTGGTCTGGCTGCAGCGCACCCACCCCACCGGGCTGCCGAAGGTGCGCAACGAGGGCACCGCCGGGCCCGACGTCGTCGCGCCGCGCCGTCGGTCGGGCGCCGTGGACGGCGACGCCCGACCGGCCGGGCCGCAGGCCGGGCTGTTCACCGGCAGCGAGGAGGCCCGCGAGCGGTCCCGGGCCTTCACCGGGCCCAGCGAGGAGGAGCTGGCCGCCCGCGCCCGCAGCGACGCGGAGGCCGAGCAGACCGCCTGACGCGTCAGGCGGACCGGGTGGCCCGCGGGTCCGACCCCAGCCACTGCGGCACCCAGAACAGCACCGCGGCGGCCAGTGCGGTGGCCACCACGAAGCCGCGCGGCCCGCTGCCGTCGACGTAGGCCCACAGCAGCCCGAGCACGGGTGCCAGGAACGGCAGCACGCCGTCGGCGCGGGCCTGCCGCCCCAGCCCCACCTCGACGGCCTCCGGGTCGACCGGCGCCTGCTGCACCTCCCCGCGCGGCTCCCGGCTGCGCAGCCGCCCGGAGGGCCACACCTCGGTGCCGCCGACGACGGGCAGCACCAGCCGGGCGCGGGCGGGGTCGCCGTGCACGGTCACCGGAGTGCCCGGCGCCAGGCGGTCCAGCTCGGGCGCCCAGTGCACCGGCAGCCACCGCCGGCCGGCCGAGGTGTCCAGCTCCAGGCAGCTGCGCACCAGCAGGCCCTGCCGGACGACGACGTGGGTGGCGGGCACCGTCGTCACCGGGCGGGTGCGCAGCCGCGGACGGCCGAGCAGCCGGAGGAGGGTCAGCGTGCCGACCACCAGCAGCACCAGCGCGACGGCGAACAGCCCGAAGACGACGTCGCCGATCGCGGCGTGCGCGGCGTCCCCGTCGGTGAACACCGGCACGGTGCCGCCGGCCGGCCGGTCGGGGTCGTAGCGCACCGTGAGCTCGGCGCCCACCGGCACGTCGAGCGGCTGGTCCAGCTCGATCCGGCCCGCGCGCTCGGTGCCCGCGGCGTCGGTGAACCCCACGTCCAGGCCGCGACCGTCCGGGGCGGTGCCCGCGGCGGTGACCGTGGCGGTCGTCGTCTCCCGGGCCGCGGCCAGGGGCGCCTGCAGGTCGGGCAGCCGCAGGGCCAGGGTGCCGAGCAGGACCAGACCCACCAGCAGGACCGGGACGAGACCGAGCAGCAGCTGGCCGACGGCGCGGCGGTGCCGGCGCGGGGCCGGGGTGGGCGGGTGCGTCATCACCGGTCATCGTCCCAGGCGCGCTCCGGTCGCCCGTCGTGCCAGGCGGGCGCTGGCCGAGCCCCGTCCCGGGCACCGTCCGGTCGCCGGGTGTTCGGCGCGGGGGTGCCACCGCGTCGGACGAGCTGGCTAGGCTGCAGCCCGTGGCCAGCATCGACGCAGTAGGCGCGCGGGAGATCCTCGACTCGCGCGGAAACCCCACCGTGGAGGTCGAGGTCGCCCTCGACGACGGGACGATCACCCGGGCCGCCGTGCCCAGCGGCGCCTCCACCGGCGCCTTCGAGGCGGTGGAGCTCCGGGACGGCGGCAGCCGCTACGGCGGCAAGGGCGTGACCCAGGCCGTCGACGGCGTCCTGGACGTGATCGGCCCTGAGCTCGTGGGGTACGACGCCGCCGAGCAGCGCCTGGTCGACCAGCGGCTGATCGACCTGGACGGCACGCCGGACAAGTCCCGCCTGGGCGCGAACGCCGTCCTCGGCGTCTCCCTGGCGGTGGCCAAGGCCGCCGCGGAGTCCGCCGGCCTGCCGCTGTTCCGCTACGTCGGCGGCCCCTCGGCGCACCTGCTGCCGGTGCCGATGATGAACATCCTCAACGGTGGCGCCCACGCCGACAGCAACGTCGACGTCCAGGAGTTCATGATCGCGCCGATCGGCGCGGCCTCCTTCGCCGAGGCGCTCCAGGTCGGCACGGAGACCTACCACGCGCTCAAGTCGGTGCTGAAGAAGCGCGGCCTGGCCACCGGGCTGGGCGACGAGGGCGGGTTCGCCCCGTCGCTGCCCAGCAACCGGGACGCCCTGGACCTGATCGTCGAGGCCGTGCAGGCCGCCGGTTACACCGTCGGCACCGACATCGCCTTCGCCCTGGACGTCGCCGCCACCGAGTTCCACAGCGACGCCGGCTACGCGTTCGAGGGCAAGACCCTCAGCTCCGCGGACCTGGTCGAGTACTACGCCGGCCTGGTCGAGGCCTACCCGATCGTCTCCATCGAGGACCCGCTGTCCGAGGAGGACTGGGACGGCTGGGTGTCGATGACGCAGCAGCTGGGTGACCGCGTGCAGATCGTCGGCGACGACCTGTTCGTCACCAACCCGGCCCGGCTCGCCGACGGCATCGCCCGCGGCGCGGCCAACGCCCTGCTGGTCAAGGTCAACCAGATCGGCACGCTGACCGAGACCCTCGACGCGGTCAACCTGGCGCACCGCAACGGCTACCGGTCGATGATGAGCCACCGCTCCGGCGAGACCGAGGACACCACGATCGCCGACCTCGCCGTCGCCACCGACTGCGGGCAGATCAAGACCGGCGCCCCGGCCCGCAGCGAGCGCGTGGCCAAGTACAACCAGCTGCTCCGGATCGAGGAGGAGCTGGACGACGCCGCGCGGTACGCCGGCGCCGCCGCCTTCCCGCGGCTGGCCGCCCGCCAGGGCTGACCCACCGCAGCGAACGGGCCCGCCCGGCCGTGACCACGGCCGGGCGGG
>NZ_JBJJTJ010000033.1:0-38235 GCF_054177765.1 Modestobacter lacusdianchii
CCTGGTGAACACCGTGATGCTGTTGCTCGCCGCACCGCCCTGCGCGAGGGCGTCCGGGGAGGTGGGCAGTCGGCTGCCGCGGCGGGCGGCCGGGACGGCGGCCCCACTGCTCTGCACGTTGAACTTCCGGCGGACTGCGACCAGGTGCTGGGCCACGGTGTTGGTGGCCAGCCCCAGCTCCTCGGCGATCTCGCTGCCGGACCGGCCGCGGGCGACCAGCTCGAGGACCTGGATCTCCCGGTTCGTCAGCCGCGGCTCCTGGTCCGGGTGCCCACCGGCCGTGCGGGCCGCGGCCTCCAGCGCCATCAGCTCCGACTCGGCCAGGATCACGGCGCGTTCGCCGGAGGCGGTGCCCAGGACCAGGCGCTGCTCTCCCCGGGCGATGGCGGACAGGAGGTCGGCCCAGGTCGGCGCCGCGTCGGGCTCGACCGGTCCGGTCATGCTGCGCTCGTCCTCCTCGTCCTGCTGCCGTCGTCGCCCCGCCGGCGCGGCCGGCGCCGGGAGGCACCGCGGGGCGGAGGGGATCATCCTCCCGTCGGCCGGACACCGGGGGCGCCCGGGGGGCTCGTCTGCCCGGAGCGTGGCAGAGGTCAGCGAATCGCAACCGTTTCGAAACACGGGCAGACGCTTCATGCCCTAGGTTGCAGCCGGGCCGTGGCGGCCACGGGTCGGTCGGGGCGGAGTGAGGCGACATGGCGGGGCAGGGACACGGGACCGGGCGGCCTGCGCGCGTGCGCGCCGGCCTCGTCGAGCTGTGGGGCGATGACCTGCCACCGGCGGGCGACCCGGTGCTCGCCGTCCTCAGCGACGCCGTGGCGCTGGACGACCAGCAGGGGATCGACGACGGGTTCGTCGTGCTCGGTGAGCTGTTGCCGGTCGCGGCGCTCGCACAGCTGGTCCGGGGGGAGGGCTCCCTCGCCGACCGGCTGTCCCTCCTGCCGGCGGCGTTGCGGCTGCGCGTGGCCCCGCTGCTGTAGCCGCCCCGGCGCGCCGGCACTCGCCGGCGCGTTCGACTCCAGGTCCGTTGCGCACTGCCGATCATCCCTTCTAGAAGGTCCCGGCGACCTTCTAGAAGGGAGTGGGCGACATGGGGGCCTGGCGGCGGACCGGACCGAGCACCACGGTGCCCGTCGTGCCGGAACCACGGGACGTCGAATCGGTCGAGCAGGTGATCGCCGTCCTCGACCGCGGGGTCAGCGGCCCCCTGGAGGCGCACCGCGTCATCGTGGCCACCCTCGTCGACGAGCTGGCGCTCTCCTACGGGGCCGTGTGGCTGCCCGGCCCGGACGGCCTGTTCCGGCTGGTGGGCCAGTCCGGTGACCTGGCCGAGGCGATCGCGGCCTCCCCGGCGGGCCGGCTGGAGACGGTGGAGCCCGGCGACGGGTACGGCGGCCAGGCGATCCGCACCAGGTCCGCCGTCCTGGTCGGCCTGGGCAGCGACCCGGCGACCTGCGCGCGCTGGGCCGGGGCGCTGTCGGCCGGTGCGACGCACGGCTGTGCCCTCCCGCTGGTGGAGAACGGCAGAGTGGTCGCGCTGTACGAGTACTACGACCGGGGCGAGTTGCCGTTCACCGGTGCCCGGCAGGGCAAGTGGGACTCGCTCGGCCGGCTGCTCTCGCACGCCCGTCGCGCCGCGCTGGCGAAGGCGGAGCTCCAGGAGACCCTGGACGACCGCGAGGCGGTGACCAGTGTCGTCACCGAGATCGGCGCCGCCGGTGACCAGGCGGCGGCGCTGCGGATCGCGCTGGACACCGTGCGGGAGGCCTTCGGCTGGGCCTACGGCTCCTACTGGGCGCTGGACGAGGAGGCGAACGTGCTGCGCTTCCAGCAGGAGTCCGGCTCGGCCGGTGAGGAGTTCCGCAGGGTCACCCTCGCCGCCTCCTTCGCCGAGGGCGTGGGCCTGTCGGGGCGCACCTGGCGCTCCCGGGACCTGTACTTCGTCCGCGACATCGGCGAGATGACCGACTGCGTGCGCGCACCGGCCGCCCAGCGCGCCGGGGTCAAGTCCGGGGTCTGCTTCCCGCTCATGGTCGGCGGCCGGGTGATCGGCACGATGGACTTCTTCGTCACCACCACCATCGAGCTGTCGGAGTCCCGCCGCTCCGCACTGCGCAACGTCCAGCAGCTGGTCTCCCAGCGGCTGGACGTGCTGCGCCGCACCGAGGAGTCCGCCGACAACGCCCGCGAGCTGCTGGACACCGTCTCCCGGCTGCGCGAGGCCGCCGGCGACGCCGGCCGGGTCGCCGAGAACGCGGTCAGCCAGGCCTCCACCATGACCGGTGAGGTCGAGGCCCTCGACGAGGCATCGGCCGCGGTCGGGGAGGTCATCCGGATCATCTCCGGCATCGCCGACCAGACCAACCTGCTCGCGCTCAACGCCACCATCGAGGCCGCCCGCGCCGGCGAGCTGGGCAAGGGCTTCGCCGTCGTCGCCTCCGAGGTCAAGGACCTCGCCCGGGAGACCGCCGACGCCACCCAGAAGGTCTCCGACCAGATCGCCGGCATCCAGGCCAGCAGCAAGGCCGTCGCCGAGGGCATCCACACCACCAGCGAGGTCATCGGCCAGCTCGACGCCGTCCAGGCCCGGATGGGCGAGGTGCTCGAGGAGCAGGCCCGGATGGCCGCCACCTTCCGACGCTGACCCGCCGGCGGGGCTGCACACCGCGACACGGGACGACGGCGTCCTGGCTCACCGACACCCACGGACCGGGTGCCCTCTCAGAAACGGAGTTCCACATGACCGACGCCCGCCACCGGGCTCCTGCCGGCCACGACCGAGCCCACCGCTGCACCACCTGCCCGCCCCGGCGCCCGCGCGCCGGCCGGGTCGCCGCACTGGCGCTCGCCGCCGGTGGCGCGGCGCTGGTCAGCACCGGTGCGCTCTCCAGCTGGGACGCCACGGCCAAGGTCGACTCGGGCGACCTCACGGCCAGCAGCGGGGAGACGACCCTGCTGGACGCCAACGGAGGGGCGTTCAGCGCCGCGGTGGCCAACCTGCTGCCCGACGACTACTTCCACCGTTACGTCGACGTCCGCAACGACGGGACGCAGGCCAACACCTACGCCGGGACGGTGAGCGCCACCGGCGACCTGGCCGGGTACCTCTCCGTCGATGCGATGACCTGCTCGGTCCCGTGGACGACGACGTCGGGGGTCAGCACCTGCGGTGGCGTCCAGAGCGCCAGCCTGGTCTCGGGGACCCGGACGCTGAACGCGCCGGTCGTCCTCGCGCACGGGAGCATCGGCACCGGAGCGCCGGCGGCCCAGCACGTCCGTTACACCTTCACCTTCGCCTCGAACGCGCCCTCGACCCTGCAGGGGAGGGCCGGCAAGGTGACGATCGCGGTCAACAACACCCTGGTCGGCGGCAACGACCGCACGTCCGGCTGAGCGACGGTCGATGACCGGGCAGCTCTGCTGCTGCCGCCCGGGCGGCCGCCCTCCACGGGGAGTGCGGCCGCTGCGGGCGGGGGCCCTGCGTCACCGGCCCGTCCGGGCCGCGGTGATCGCGCTCGCCGCGCTGGTGGCCGCCGGGTCGACCGGAGCCTCGACCACCCCTGCCCGCGCGGCCTGGCAGTCCGGCGCCGCTGCGGTGTCCGGATCGCTGACGATGGCCCAGTGGGACAGCCGGTTCGTCCCGGTGGCCGGTCGGGGCCAGACGGCGGCGGACGGTGACACCTGGTCGATCACCGGCCTGGCGACCGTGGCGACCGGCTACGTCGACCTGGTCAACGCCTCCACGGTGCCGGCACAGCTCTCGCTGGCCGTCTCCGCCGGGACGCTGGTCGGGGTGAGCCCGGCGAGCGTGTGCTCCCAGCCGTGGAACACCACCACCGGCACCTGCCCGGGCACCGAGACCCGGATCGGGCTGGCGCTGGTGCTCGGCACCTCGACCGGCGGCCACAGCACGGCGGCGCTGCTGCCGGTCGGGGGGCGGGTGCACCTCAAGGCCAGCGTCACCGGCGTGCTGAACACCGTCACCCTCACCACCACCGCCGTCCTCCCCCGGCCGGCCGGGGACCGGACCACGTCATGACCGGTGCGCACCACGCTCCCCGCCGGCTGCACCGGGTCCACCGGGTCGCCTCGGCGGCGGTCCTGACGTTGCTCGTGGTCTGCACCGCCGCCCTGGTCGCGGCACACCTCCAGGGTGCGCGCTTCCTGCCCGTGCTCACCGGCTCGATGAGCCCCTACGCCCCGGCCGGCTCGCTCGTGCTCACCGTGCCGGTCGCCGGCGAGGACGTCGTCCCCGGCGACGTGATCGCCTTCCGGCCACCGGCGCCGTTCCAGGTGGCCGGTGACCGGGCCGTCCTGCACCGGGTCGTCTCGCTGGACACCCAGGACGGTCAGCCGTTCCTCACCACGCAGGGCGACGCGAACGCCACCGTCGACCCGTGGCAGGTGCTGCGGCAGGACGCACGCTTCGGGCGGAGCGTCCTCGTCGTGCCGGTGCTCGGGCGGGTCGTCGCCGGGGGTGGCACGGCGGCGCTGGCGCTCGTCCTGGGCACCGCGGCCCTCCTCGCGGGCGGCCGCGCGCTGCTCGGCGGGCGGCGGCACCGGGCCGGGCCCTGCGACTGCCTGCCGTCAGCCGTCCCGGCGCGGGTGCGATGACGGCACCGCCGGTCAGCTGGGGCCGGGCGAGCCCGCCGGGTACTCCCGCAGCGGTACCTCCTCCGCCGACCAGGCGGCGAGGATCGGCTCCACGATCCGCCAGGACTGCTCGGCCTCCACGTCGCTGATCGACAGCGTCCGCCGGCCGGTCAGCATCTCCTGCAGCAGCAGCCCGTAGGCCGACAGCGGCGGGGCCGGCAGCCCGATGTCCAGGGCGCGCCGCTCCAGCTCGAACGGGTCGTCGGCGCCGTTGAGGTTGATCTCCAGGCTGATGTGGTCGGGGTCGAAGCGCATCCGCAGCACGTCGGGCTCGGCGTCGCCCCGGCGGCCGAAGGCCTGGTGCGGCACCGGCTTGAAGTGGACGGCGATCTCCTGCCGGCCCTCGCCCAGCGCCTTGCCGGTGCGCAGCCGGAACGGCACCCCGGCCCACCGCCAGTTGTCGATCGTCACCGTGTACTCGGCGTAGGTCTCGGTCTCCCGCGCCGGGTCGACGCCGTCCTCGCTGGTGTAGTCGGGCAGCGCACGGCCGCCCACCGTCCCGGCGGTGTACCGGGCGCGCACGGTGTCCCGGGCCATGTCCGCCGGGGGCTGCACCGCCTGGAGCACGTCGGCCTTGCGGGCGGCCAGGCTCGGCCCGTCGATCGCGTTCGGCGGCTCCATGGCGATCAGCGCCAGCTGCTGGAGCAGGTGGTTCTGCAGCATGTCCCGCAGGGCGCCGGCGGTGTCGTAGTAGCCGGCGCGGCCCTCCAGCCCCAGGGTCTCGTCGAAGACGATCTCCACCCGGTCGATGTGCCCGGCGTTCCACACCGGCTCGAACAGCCGGTTGGCGAAGCGCAGGCCGAGCAGGTTGAGCACGGTCTGCATGGCCAGGAAGTGGTCGGTGCGGAACACCCGCTCCTCCGGGACCAACCGGTGCAGGACGGCGTTGAGCTGCCGGGCGTCGTCCTCGTCGCGGCCGAAGGGCTTCTCCACCGCGATCGTCGTCCCCTCGGGGAGCTCGAGCTCGGTCAGCGCCTGCAGGGTGGCCAGGAAGACGGTGTTCGGCAGGGCCAGGTAGACGACCGGGCGGCCCGCCGCTCGGTCGAGTGCCGCGCCGAGGTCGGCGGCGGTGGTGACGTCGCCGTGCTGGTGGCCCAGCCGCTCGACCAGCCGGTCGCGGGCGGCCACGGGCACGTGGCCGGCGTGCTCGGCCAGCCGCTCGCGGGCCCAGTCGCGGTACTCGTCATCGGACCAGTCCTCCCGGCTGACGGCCAGCAGCGCGACCTCGTCGCTCAGGCGGTCGGCGTCGAACAGCTCGGCCAGCCCGGGCAGCAGCAGCCGGCCGGTGAGGTCACCGGTCCCGCCCAGCACCACGAAGGTCACCTGCATCGTCGTCCTCGTCCCGTCGTCGTCGCGTCCCGGGTGCGAGACACCGCTCTGGCCGCCCTGCCCATCCCCGGCCCGGCTGAACCACCCGGGCCGTGTGGGGGTGGGAGGGGGCTCGGCGCGTGAGAGGGGTGAGGGAGAGGAGCGGGCCATGAGACGGACACGACTGGGAGTGGCTGTCGCCACGACCGCCGCAGTCGCCGCGTGCGGCAGCGCCGGTGCCACGCCGCAGGTGCACCAGGGTGGAGTGGTCGAGGTGCGCACCGGCGCCCTGACCGCGCGGGACGTCGCCGCGGCGCAGACCGCCTTCGGCGTCGACCTGCTGCACGCGGTCTGCGCGGACCGGCCGGGGGAGGACGTGCTGCTCTCGCCGACCTCGGCCGCGGAGGCGCTCGGCCTGCTGTACCCCGCCGCCGCCGGGGAGACCGCCGTCGCCTTCGGCGAGGTGCTGCACCTGCCGGCCTGGTCGCCGGAGCTGGTGGCCGCCACCCGCGCGCACACCGCCGCCCTCGACGGCCTGCGGCACGACGGCGACCTGGACGACGAGGACGCCCCGGACTCGCTGCAGCTGAGCAACCACCTGTGGACCGCGCTGGGCGTGCAGCCCGATCCGGCGTACCTCGACGACCTGGCCACCGCCTTCGCCGCCGACCTGCGCGCGCTGGACTTCGCCGCTGACCCGGTGGGGGCGACCGACCGGATCAACTCGACGGTCGCCGAGGAGACCCACGACCGCATCGAGCAGCTGATCACCGATCCGCTGGAGCCTGACACCCAGGCGGTGCTGACCAACGCGGTGCACCTGGAGGCGCGCTGGGCGGCCCCGTTCACCGACACCGACTCCGTGCCGTTCGCCGCGCCGTCCGGAGAGGTGGACGTGGACATGATGAGCGGGGGCTCGGGGAGCCTGCGGACGGCGGACGGCTGGCAGGCCGTCGAGCTGCCCTACCGCGACGGCACCCTGGCCGCGGTCGCCGTCCTGCCCCCGGAGGGCGCCGACCCGTGCACCGTCGAGGCCGCGACGCTCGCCGCGCTGGAGGGCGGGGAACCCGAGGGCGTGGGCGTGCGGCTGCCGAGGTTGCACGTGGAACAGACCCACGGGCTGCTGGCGCCGCTGGCTGCCCGGGGGCTCCCGGTCCGCGGCGACTTCCCGGGCCTGCGGGCCGGCGACGTGGAGGTCTCCGACGTGCTGCAGAAGACCTTCCTCGACGTGGACGAGGACGGCACCGAGGCGGCCGCGGCGACCGGGGTGGTGGTCGAGGCCACGGCGGGACACGAGCCGGTGCCGGTGCCGGTGGTCACCTTCGACCGCCCGTTCCTGCTGCTGCTCACCGACACCGCGACCCGCTCACCGCTGTTCGCCGCCGCGGTGTACGACCCGTCGGCCTGAGCCGCCCCGCTCAGTCGGTGAAGCAGGCGGTGAGCGCGCCGACCACCAGCGGGACGTCGAGGGCCGAGGCCAGCTCACGGCAGGAGTGCATCGCCAGCATCGGGGCGCCGACGTCGACGGTCGCGATGCCGAGCCGGGTGGCGGTCAGCGGGCCGATCGTGCTGCCGCAGGGCAGGTCGGCGCGGGAGACGAACCACTGCACCGGCACCGACGCCTCGGCGCACCGCTCGGCGAACCAGCCGCTGGTGACCGCGTCGGTGGCGTAGGCCTGGTTGGCGTTCACCTTCAGCACCGGCCCGCCGCCCAGCTGCGGCTGGTGGGCGGGCTCGTGCCGGTCGAACCGGGTGGGGTGCACGGCGTGCGCCATGTCCGAGGACACCAGCCGGCTCTGCGCCAGCGCCCGGGGCAGCGCCTGCGGGTCGCCGGCGTCCGTGACGGCCACCAGCCGCCGGACGACGTCCTCCAGGAAGCTGCCGCGCGCCCCGGACATCGAGCCGCTGCCCACCTCCTCGTGGTCGTTGGCGACGAGCACCTGGGTGCGCCGGCCGCCCGGGGCGGCGATCAGGGCGGTGGCCCCGGCGTGGCAGCTGGCCAGGTTGTCCAGCCGCGGTGCGGCGATCCACGTGCCGTCGGCGCCCGTGACGCCGGCGGGCTGGGTGTCGGCGAGCACCAGGTCGTGACCGACGACGTCGTCCACGGCGACGCCGGCCTCGGCCGCCAGCGCCTCGCGCAGGCCCGGCTCCGTGCCCAGGTCGCGGGACCAGACCGGCACCAGCTCCCGCTGCGGGTCCAGCTTCAGGCCGTCGCGCACGCCGCGGTCGAGGTGGATCGCCAGCGACGGCAGGCGCAGCGGCGCGCCCGGCAGCCGGACGAGGGCCGTCGTCCCGCCGCGCAGTGCGACCCGGCCGGCCACGGTGAGCTCCCGGTCGAGCCAGGTGTGCCACAGTCCGCCGCCGTAGGGCTCGACGCCGACCACCCGGTAACCGGCCTGCCGGACCTCGTTGCGTGGCCGCACCTTGAACGTGGGGGAGTCGGTGTGCGCGCCGACCAGCCGCATGCCGGCCTCGGCCAGCGGTGCGGTGCCGACCCGGAAGGCGACCAGGCTGCCGTGCCGGACGACGAAGTGCTGCCCGCCCGGGGTCAGCGTCCAGGCGTCGGCCTCGGCCAGCTCGGTGAACCCGGCCGCGGTGAGCCGGCGGGCCAGCTCGGCGACCGCGTGCGACGGGGAGGGCGAGGCGTCGACGAAGGCGCGCAGGTCGTCGCCGAGCGAGAGGTCGGGCATGCCGCCCATCTTGCTCGACCGGCTGGGACCGGACCCGCATGGACCCGTCCACACGCCTTGACCCTCGACTGGCTCGGCTGGGCGGGACCGGACCTGCCTGGACCCGTCCACACGCTTTGACCCTCGACTGGCTCGCTGGCTGGGCGCGGACCTGCGTGGACCCGCATGCGCGCCGTGCCGCGTTTCACCTCACCTGACGCCCGTGCCGCCTGCCGCTTGGATCCGGGGCCGTGGTGGTCCACGGGCCTGGGATCCACGCCCGTCAGGGGCTGGAGTCCGGTGCCGCAGTGGGCCGGCTCTCGTCTGCTGCGTCGGTTCGTGGGCGCGGCCGCCAGGCGCACTCGCTGTGCCCGGGAACTGTCATACCCCCTACCTATGGTGCAGGTGTGACGACGACCGAGACGCCTTCCGGCGCGATGGGTCTCGTCATCGACCTGCGCTACCCCATCGGCTCTGGCGACTCGGCTGAGGAGGTGGCGGCGGAGCTGCAGCGGGTGCAGGCCCGGCGGGCGATGGACGCCGCTCGCGAGGCCCAGCTGATCCTGCAGTTGGCCGCCGCCCGCCCGGCTGCGCTGGACCCCGAGGGCCCCGGCGCGCACCGCCCCGGCTGGACCGGCGCGGACGCCGATGAGTGGATCAGTGAGTTCTTCCCCGCCGAGCTGTCCGCGGTGCTCAACCTGGGCCGGGGCACCGCCTCCCACCGGCTGGGCCGGGCCCTGACCTGGGCCCGCAAGCTCCCCGCCACCTTTGCCGCGCTGCGGGTCGGTGCCCTCGACGAACGCCGCGCCGACGCCCTGGCCGACGTCCTCGCCCACACCAGCGCCGAGGTCGCTGGCCAGGTCGAGGACTCGTTGCTGCCCGAGGCCGGCGACCTGTCGGTCTACCGGCTCCGCGAGCGGGCCACCGCCCTCATGCTGGAACTGGATGCCGCCGCGGCCGAGGAGCGCCGCGCGGACGCGGAGAAGACCGCCGACGTGCGCGTGTACCCCTCCCCGACCGACGGCCGGTCCACGCTGGCCGCGGACCTGCCCACCGACGAGGCCGTGGAGTGCCACGACCTGATCGACCAGCTCGCGACGATGCTCAAGGCCGACGGAGACCCCCGCCCCATCGGGGTGCTGCGGGCGCACGTGCTCTCCGCCCTGATCCGCCGCCCCGCCGACTCCGGGCTGCCATCGGTCGCCGCGAACCTGACGATCACCGCCGAGCTGACCGCCCTCGAAGGCGCCAGCAGTGCGACCGGTGAGGTCAACGGGCTGCCGATCACCGCCGCGCACCTGCGCGAGCTCCTGGGTCGGGTCGGTGCCCTCCAGCTCAACACGCCGGAGGGCGGCAGCCTCACCTACGCCCTCACCGGCGCCGACGGGCAGCTCCTGGCCACCCTCACCCCCGCCGAACTCCCTCGCCTGGCCCGCCGCGGCTGCCCGAACCACCCCGACATCGACAGCAGCCTCCCCGTTCCCGATGCCGGGAGCGACGACCACTGCCAGTGCCCCGTGCTCGAGCCACCTCCGCCGACCAGCGCCTACACACCCACCGCCCGACAGCGGGCATTCGTGCTCACCCGCGACCGGCGCTGCCGGTTCCCCAACTGCGGCCAACGTGTTGGCTGGACCGACCTCGACCACGTCACCGCCCACGCCTGCGGCGGGGCCACCGACTGCAGCAACCTCTGCTGCCTGTGCCGCTCCCACCACCGGCTCAAGACCTTCGCCCCGGGCTGGCGGTTCCGCCTCGACGGCGACGGCACGCTGCACGTCACCACGCCGTCCGGGGTCACCCGCACGACCCGACCACCGGGCCAGCGGCCCCCGTCGGCGTCACCACCCAACCGGCCCGGCCCCCCGAGACCCGCCCCGCCTCCGATTCGGACGACTGACGACCCACCGCCCTTCTGACCGGCGTGCGGACGCGATCTCGACGTGCGGCGTGACCAGCTCTCGGCGTACCCGCACGTCGTGTGCTCGGCGATCGGCGTGCTCCACATGGCGAGATCTGGGTGACGGGCTGTGTGCCCGATCAGGTCACGTCTCCAGCCAGCGCATCCCGGACGGGGAGTAGCGCTCCCCGGCGGTCACCCCGACCGGCGCGACCTCCTCGATCGCGGCCAGGTCGTCGGCGGTCAGCTCGACGTCGAGGGCGGAGACGTTCTCCTCCAGGTTGGCGATCCGCCGGGTGCCGGGGATCGGGACGACGTCCTCGCCCTGGGCCAGCACCCAGGCCAGCGCCAGCTGGGTCGGCGTCACGCCCTTGGCCTCGGCGATCGCCACCACCCGGTCCAGCACCTGCAGGTTCTTGGCGAAGTTCTCGCCCTGGAAGCGGGGCGAGCTGCGCCGGAAGTCGTCCTCGGCGAAGTCGTCGACGGTGCGGATCTTCCCGGAGAGGAACCCGCGACCCAGCGGCGAGTAGGGCACGAACCCGATGCCCAGCTCGCGCACCGTGGCCAGCACGCCGTTGTCCTCCACGTCCCGGGTGAACAGCGACCACTCGGTCTGCACCGCCGACAGCGGGGCGGCGGCGTGTGCCCGGCGGATGCTCTCCGGGGAGGCCTCGCTGATGCCCAGGTACCGCACCTTGCCCTCGGCGACCAGCTCGCCCAGCGCCCCGAACGTCTCCTCCAGCGGTACGGCCGGGTCGACCCGGTGCTGGTAGTACAGGTCGATCACGTCGGTGCCCAGCCGCTGCAGCGACCCCTCGACCGACGCCCGCACGTACTCCGGCGTCCCGTTGACCGCGCCGGTGCGCCGGCCCTCGGCGTCCAGCTCGTTGCCGAACTTGGTGGCCAGCACGACCTGCTCGCGGTGGGTGCGCAGCACCTGTGCCAGCAGCCGCTCGTTGGTCCACGGGCCGTAGACGTCGGCGGTGTCCAGCAGGGTGATGCCCAGCTCCAGCGCCCGGTGCAGGGTCGCCAGGTTCTCGGTGTCGTCGAAGGCCCCGTAGTAGGAGCTCATCCCCATGCACCCCAGCCCCTCGGCCGAGACGGTGAGGCCCTGCGTGCCCAGTGCTCGCTGCTGCATGCTCCCGATCCTGCACCCGGGCCGAGTTTGGTCACCACGCGGCGGGTAGGGCGGGGGCATGGCCGACGACGACATCGAGATCGACGCGCAGGGCGACAACACCTGGCTGGTCGTGCAGCCCAGCGAGCTGGAGGACGTCCGCACCTTCGTCACCGTGACCCCGGAGGTCATGGACCGGCTGGGTGCCGACGACGAGGAGGACGTCGTCCGGCGGACCGTGCTCTTCCTGCGCCGGCACCAGGAGGTCGCCGACTTCCCCGAGGTCATCGACCTGGACGACGTCGTCGCCAGCTACGACGACTACCTCGAGGTGATGACCACCGACTGACCGGTGGACGACGGTGGGATGCTCCTGGACGTGAGCCAGCCCACCCTGCCCGCTGACCCCGGCGCGCTCGCCGACGCCCTGGAGGCGACCGGCTACCTCCCCGACGAGGGGCTGGCGACCGCGGCCTACCTGGCGCTGGTCATGCACCGGCCGCTCTTCCTGGAGGGCGAGGCCGGGGTCGGCAAGACGGCGCTGGCCCGCGCGCTCGCCGAGGTGACGAGGCGGCCGATCTACCGGCTCCAGTGCTACGAGGGCCTGGAGGCCAGCCACGCCCTCTACGACTGGGACTTCGGCCGGCAGCTGCTGCACCTGCGCGCCGCCGAGGCCGCCGGCACTGCCTCGGGCGCCGACGAGCTGGAGGCCGGCCTCTACGACCGGCGGTTCCTGCTGGCCCGCCCGCTGCTGCAGGCGCTGGAGGACTCCCCGTCGGTGCTGCTCGTCGACGAGGTCGACCGGGCCGACGACGAGTTCGAGGCCTTCCTGCTCGAGGTGCTCAGCGACTTCACCATCTCCATCCCCGAGCTCGGCACGATCCGGGCGCAGACGCCGCCGCTGGTCGTCCTCACCTCCAACCGCACCCGCGAGGTGCACGACGCGCTCAAGCGCCGCTGCCTCTACCACTGGCTCGAGCACCCCGACTTCGAGCGCGAGGTGGCGATCCTGCGCCGCCGGCTGCCCGACGTCACCGACGAGCTCGCCCGGCAGGTGGCCCGGGCGACGGCCCGGCTGCGCGAGCTCGACCTGCTCAAGCCGCCCGGTGTCGCCGAGGCGATGGACTGGGCGACCGCGCTGCACGCCCTCGGCGCCCGCGAGCTCGACCCGGACACCGCGGCCCGCACCCTGGGCGCGGTGCTCAAGTACCGGGAGGACACCGACCGCGTGCACGCGCTGGCCCGGGGAGCGCTCTTCGGTGGCGGCTGACGGAGGACCCCGTCCCCCTCACCCTTCGCAGGCTCAGGGCGAGCGTCTGAACGGGGCCGTTCCAGCACGGTCGGGGCGGGACGTCGTGACGACGGTGCTCGGCTTCGCGCGGACGCTGCGGCACGCCGGCGTCGACGCCTCCCCGGACCGGGTCGAGGCGATGCTGGCCGCCGTCGCCCACCTCGACGTCCTCGACCCCACCGCCGTCTACTGGGCCGGCCGGCTGACCCTCTGCGGCAGCCCGGACGACCTCGACCGCTACGACGCCGCGTTCGCCGCCTGGTTCGGCGGGGAGGCGCCGCGCACCCGCCGGCCGTCGGGCGCGGAGGAGCAGCGGGTCGCGCAGTCCGCGCCGCTGCAGACCGGCGAGGGCAGTCAGGACGGCGGGGAGCCCTCCGACCTCGCCACCCTGGCCAGCGGCGAGGAGGTGCTCCGGCACCGGGACGTCGCCGGGCTGACCGTCGCCGAGCGCGACCAGCTGCGGCGGTTGTTCGCCCTGCTCCGGCCGGCCGCCCCGATGCGGGCCTCCCGGCGGCGCAGCCCGTCGGCCCACGGCGCCGTCCACCAGGCGCGCACCGTGCGGCGGGCCCTGCGGAACGGCGGCGAGGTGACCCGGCTGGTGCACCACCGGGCCCGCCCCCGCCCGCGCCGCGTCGTCCTGCTGATCGACGTGTCGGGGTCGATGAGCCCCTACGCCGATGCGCTGCTGCGGGTCGCGCACGCCGCCGTCCGGGCCCGGCCCGCGTCCACCGAGGTGTTCACCATCGGCACCCGGCTGACCCGGGTCACCCGCGAGCTGCGGCTGCGCGACCCGGACAAGGCGCTGGCCGCCAGCGGGTCGGCCATCCCCGACTGGTCCGGCGGCACCCGGATCGGTGAGGTGCTCAAGGCGTTCCTCGACCGCTGGGGCCAGCGCGGCACCGCGCGCGGTGCGGTCGTGGTGGTCTGCAGCGACGGCTGGGAGCGCGGGGGCGCGGAGCTGCTCGGCGAGCAGATGGCCCGGCTGCGCCGGCTCGCCCACGCCGTCGTCTGGGTGAACCCGCACAAGGGCCGGGCCGGCTACGAACCGCTGACCGGCGGCATGGTCGCCGCGCTGCCCAGCGTCGACCACTTCGTCGCCGGGCACAGCATGGCCGCCTTCGAGGAACTGGCCGGGGTGGTCGAGCGTGCCTAGCGCACCGCGAGGAGGAGGACGCAGATGCGCGATGTTCTCGATGACCTGATCGGGTGGTGGCAGGCGGGGGAGACCGTCGGCGTCAGCACCGTGGTCGGCACCTGGCGGTCCGCCCCGCGCCCGGCCGGCGCATCGATGCTGGTCGGCCCGGACGGGACGGCGGTGGGCAGCGTCTCCGGCGGCTGTGTCGAGGGCGCGGTCTACGCCGAGGCCCAGGACGTCGTCGCCAGCGGCGAGCCCACCCTGGAGCGGTACGGGGTCAGCGACGACGACGCCTTCGCCGTGGGCCTGACCTGCGGCGGGATCCTCGACGTCTACGTGGAGGCGGTCTCGCGGGAGTCCTTCCCCGAGCTCGGTGAGGTCGCCGCGTCGGTCGGCGCGCACGAGCCGGTCGCCGTCGTCACCTGCGTGAAGGGCCCGGCCGACCGGCTGGGCAAGCGGCTGGTGCTCTGGCCCGACCGCGCCTCGGGCACCCTCGGTGCCCAGCGGCTGGACGACGCCGTCGCCGACGACGCCCGCGGCATGCTCGCCGCCGGCCGGACGGCGACGCTCACCTACGGGCACGACGGCGAGCGGCGCGGCGACGAGCTGACCCTGTTCGTCTCCTCCTTCGCCCCGCCGGCCCGGATGGTCGTCTTCGGCGCGATCGACTTCGCCGCCGCCGTCGCCCGGGTGGGCTCGTTCCTCGGCTACCGGGTCACCGTC
Source organism: Modestobacter lacusdianchii (assembly GCF_054177765.1). Classification (NCBI taxonomy): domain Bacteria; kingdom Bacillati; phylum Actinomycetota; class Actinomycetes; order Geodermatophilales; family Geodermatophilaceae; genus Modestobacter; species Modestobacter lacusdianchii. Next base: position 14,794 of record NZ_JBJJTJ010000033.1, read on the forward strand.
TGCGACGCCCGGCCGGTGTTCGCCACCGCCCGCCGCTTCCCCGACGCCGACGAGGTGGTCGTCGAGTGGCCGCACCGTTACCTGCAGGCCCAGGTGGACGCCGGGGCGATCGACGAGCGCACGGTGCTGTGCGTGCTCACCCACGACCCGAAGTTCGACGTCCCGCTGCTGGAGGTCGCGCTGCGGCTGCCGGTGGCCTACGTCGGCGCGATGGGCTCCCGGCGCACCCACGACGAGCGGCTGGCGCGGCTGCGCGAGGCCGGGCTGACCGAGGACGAACTGGTCCGTCTCAGCTCCCCGATCGGCCTGGACCTCGGCGCCCGGACGCCCGAGGAGACCGCGGTGAGCATCGCCGCCGAGATCATCGCCGGCCGCTGGGGCGGCACCGGCGAGCGCCTGACCGGCGCCGACGGCCCGATCCACCGCACCGCCGACCGCTGACCAGCCCGGCCGTGGTGGCCGACACGGCCACGGCGCGAGCTCGTACGGGTCGTCGTGGACGATGGCGGCATGGCACGCGTCGTCCTCGCCACCTGGCGGGCCCAGCCCGAGCACGTCGAACGGGTGGCCGAGCTGCTCCGGCAGCTCACCCCGCTGTCCCGGGCCGAGCCCGGGTGCCGGCACTACCAGGCGCAGACCTCACCGGACGAGCCCGGCACCTTCCTGGTCTACGAGGTGTACGACGACGACGCCGCGGTCGACGCGCACCGGGCCAGCCCGCACTTCCAGGAGCTGGCCGCCGGTCAGGCGATCCCGCTGCTGGCCGAGCGTTCGGTGCGCACCTACGAGACGCTGCCGGAGCGGTAGCGGTCAGCGCAGGCCGAGGCGGCGCCGGATGGTGGCCAGGCTGACCAGGCTCACCGCGGCGGCGAAGGCGACCCAGAAGGCGGGTGAGGCGTCGTTGCCGGTGCTGCGCAGCAGCCACTGCGCGATCAGCGGGGTGAAGCCGCCGAAGATCGCGACGCCGATGTTGTAGCCCACGGCCATCCCGGTCGCCCGCGTCTCGGTCGGGAAGAGGTTGGCCATCAGGGCGCCCATCGGGCCGAAGTAGGTGGCCTTGAACAGCGCCATGAAGAACAGCACCACCACCAGCGTGCCCAGCGCCGGTACCCCCACCATGAGGGCGAACATCGGGTAGATGAGCAGCAGGATCAGCCCCGCGGCCGGCGTCATCAACCGGATCTGGCCGAACCGGTCGGACAGGTGCCCGGCGACGGAGGTGACCAGCAGCAGGACGACGCCGGCCACCAGCGTGGCGATGAAGCCGGTCGAGTCGGGCAGCCCGAGCGTGTCGATCGCGTACGTCGGGATGTAGGTGATCATGTAGTTGAGCGACGTGGTCGCCGCGAGCACGCCGATCGTCAGCAGGACGGCGAGCTTGTGCGAGCGGAGCACCTCGCGCACCGGCGTCTTCGGGGTGTCGCGGGTCAGCACCTCGACGGCCGCCTCGGGCTCGGGCACGTGCCGGCGGATGTAGAGGCCGGCCGGGCCGACGAGCAGGCCGACCAGGAACGGGATGCGGAAGCCCCACGACGTCAGCTGGTCGCTGCTCAGCGTCGTGGTGAGCACCGTGCCGAGCACCGCGGCCAGCAGCGAGCTCGCCGCCTGGCTGGTGAACTGCCAGCTCGCGGCGAACCCGCGGCGCTCGGGCAGGTGCTCGACCATCATCGCCGTGGCGCTGCCGAACTCGCCGCCGGCGGCGAAGCCCTGGATCAGCCGGGCCAGCAGGATGCCGAGCGGGGCGAGCACGCCGATGGTGTCGTAGGACGGCATGACGCAGATCAGCAGCGTGCCGATCATCATCAGCGCCAGCGAGAGGGTCAGGGCGGGCTTGCGGCCCGCCCGGTCGGCGTACCCGCCCAGCACCAGCGCGCCCAGCGGTCGGATGAGGAAGGACACCGCGAAGGTGCCCAGCGCCAGCAGCAGCGAGAACGCCGGGTCGTCGTTGCCGAAGAAGACGTCGGCGATGTACACCGCGAAGAAGCTGTAGACGGCGATGTCGTACCACTCGAGGGCGTTGCCGATGCAGGCCGCGGCGATGATCCGCCCCGGGCTGGGCGTGGGCCGGGCGGGTGCTGCCTGCGGAGCAGGTGCGGGCATGGCGGGCTCCAGGGATCGGTCTGACGCGGCGGCGGGACGTGCTCGGAGGTGTTCCGGCGGGGCCGGGTGCGGGGGCTCGTGCGGGGCGTCAGGCGGCGCGCGGCGGCCACGGGCCGTCGAGCTCGGCCAGGTCCCACCAGAGGCCGGCCATCACCTGCAGCGACTCGCGGATCAGCGGTGTCGGCAGGTGCTCGTCGGGGGCGTGCTGGGCGCACCCGGGGTAGGAGTGCGGCACCCAGACGGTCGGCAGCCCCAGCACGTGGGCGAAGGCGGCGTTCGGCAGCGACCCGCCGAGGTTGGGCAGCAGCGCCGGCCGGGTGCCGGTCGTCCGTTGCAGCGACGCCAGCGTCCAGGGCACCCACGGGTCCTCCGGGTCGAGCCGGGTGGCGGCCATCGCGTGGTCCTGCACCACCTCGACCGCGCCGAACCCTGCTGAGGCGAGGTGGTCGCGCACCAGGGTGGCCACCGACCCGGCGTCCGTGCCGACCACGAAGCGCAGCTGGCAGTGCGCGCGGGCGAACGGCGGGATGGCGTTCACCGGGGCGGCCGGGTCGCCGGCGGTCATCGCCAGCACCTCCAGGGTGTTCCAGCCGAACAGGCGCTCGCTGGGGGTGAGGCCCGGCTCGCCCCACTCCGCGTCGACGACGGGGGAGTCCGGGCCCTGGTCGACCGGGACGTCGGCCAGCGCGCGCCGCACCGGCTCGGGCACCTCGGCCGGCCGCAGCCCCTCGACCAGCAGGCGGCCGCGGCCGTCGACCAGGCTGGCCAGTGCGTTGGCCAGCAGCGTGGCCGGGTTGCTGAGCACCCCGCCCCAGTTGCCCGAGTGCTGTGCCTCACCGCGCGCCCGCACGGTCAGCGTCAGGTTGACCGAGCCGCGGGAGCCGAGGAAGACGGTGGGCCGGTCGGCGGCGACCCGCGGCCCGTCGGACCCGATCAGCAGGTCGGCGGCGAGCTCGTCGCGCAGCATGTCGCAGACCTCCGCCAGGCCCGGTGACCCGAACTCCTCACCCATGTCCAGGAGCAGCGTGACGTTGTAGCCCAGCCGGCCGTCCCGCTCGGCGAGCACGTGCTCCAGCGCGGCGAGGTTGACGGTGTGCTGGCCCTTGTTGTCGGCGACGCCCCGGCCGTACCAGCGGTCGCCCTCCACCACGATCCGCCAGGGGTCCAGGCCGGCGCGCCACTGCTCGGGATGGGCCGGCTGCACGTCGCCGTGCCCGTAGGTGAGCACGGTCGGCAGGTCCGCGCCCTCCACCCGGCGAGCGACCAGGAACGGGTGCCCCGGGGAGACCGGGTTCTCCACGACCTGGGCGGTGAAGCCGAGCCGCTCGACCGCCGGCACCATCTCCTCGGTGAGGTAGCGGCGCAGCTCGGTGGCCCGCCCGGGGTCGGCGCTCTCCGTCCGGTACTCGACCCGGCGGGCGAGCTCGGTGTGGAAGGCGCCGGAGTCGAAGTGCTCGGCGGCGCGGGCGACGGCGTGCTGGCGGTCCATGCAGACACGCTCGCAGCGCCGTGACGCATGCGACAAGGTGCACAGGTCAACTGCCGCTGACAATGATCGGGCTCTCCCGTTGCCGCTCCGGCAACGCTGGCTACGGTTCGGCCATGCCCCTGGTCGACCCCGCCCTCCGCTACTTCCTCGAGGTGGTCGACACCGGCTCGGTCAACGCCGCGTCCCGGCGGCTGTACGTCGCCAGCTCTGCGATCAGCCGGCAGATCACCCGGCTCGAGCGCGAGGTCGGTGCCCCGCTGTTCGAGCGACGGTCCACCGGCGTGGTCGTCACCGAGGCCGGGCGGGCCTTCGCCGGGTACGCCCGGCGGGCGGTGCAGGACGCCGTCCAGCTGCTCGACGAGGTGCAGGAGCGCCAGCAGGCCGACACCGTGATCACCCTGGCCGCCACCGACGGCACCGGGCACGACTTCCTGCCCCGGGTGACCGCCGGCTACCGGGCCACCCACCCCGGCGCCCGGTTCGTGCTGACCCTGGCCCGCCCCGCGGAGGCCACCCAGATGGTGCGCGACGGCACCGCCGACCTCGCGGTCACCTTCACGCTGACCATCGACTCCGGCGTGCGCATCGTCTTCTCCCGGCCGGGCCCGCTCAAGGTGGTGATGCGCCCCGACCACCCGCTGGCCGGCCGCGACTCGGTCTCGTTGCGCGACCTGCGCGACGTGCCGCTCGCGCTGTCGTCGGCGGGCACGACCAACCGCTCGCTGTTCGACATCTCCTGTGCCGCGGCCGGGTTCACCGTCGACCCGGTGTTCGTCTGCGACAACCCCGACGCCGTCACCCGCTTCGTCCAGGAGTCCGGCGCGGTGACCGTGCTGGGTCAGATCACCCTGCGCCACGGCCCGGCGCGCGGGGACGGCGGGCTGGTGGCGGTGCCGCTGGGCGGCCGGGAGTTCGCCCAGCGCACCCTGCAGGTGCAGGCCCAGGCGGGGCGCCGGCTGCCCGCGCCGGTCGAGCGCTTCACCGAGCACCTGGTGTCCGTGCTGGAGCAGGTGGAGATCTGACCGGCAGGATCACCGGACGTGACGGACGACGAGCACCTCCCCCACCGCTATGACGTCGAGGTCGTCGGGCTGCTCGCCTCGCCCGCGCACCGCTGGGACGGCCGGCCCGACCCGGCGCTGGCCGGCCCGGTCGAGCGCGCCGACCGGATCGAGGTGCGGGCCGGGCTGGGCATCGTCGGTGACCGGTACTTCGGCCAGCCGGCCCACCGGGACGCCGCGGTGACCGTGCTGGCCGCCGAGGGGGTCGACGCGCTCGCCGACGAGCTGGGCAGCGGGCCGCTGGACCCGCTGGCGGCCCGGCGCAACGTCGTCCTGCGAGGTGCCGAGGTCGAGGCGCTGCGCGGGGAGCTGTTCAGCCTCGACTGCGGGGAGGGCGCGGTGCTGCTGGCCGGCGGCCGGCCGGCGAACCCCTGCGCCTGGCTCGACCTCGCCCTGGCACCGGGGGCCCACCGCGGACTGCGCGGCCGGGCGGGGGTCCGCTGCGCCCCGCGCAGCGGCGGTGTCCTGCGGCTGGGCCCGGCCGTCCTCCGCTCCGCCGTCCCGCTCGACCCGGCGCGCGCAGGCGACGCCGTCCGGCCCGTCCCGCGGCCGCGACACGCCGGTGCACAGCCACCGCACAGTCCGGCGGCCGGGGAGTCGCGATGATCTCGCCTGCCCACGCACGAGCACGTGCGCGGCACCGCCCAGAGACGGGAAGACCCATGCGCGTGCGACAGCGAGTCGCGACCCAGCTGACCGCCGGACTGGCAGCAGCTGTGCTGCTCACCGGTTGCGGCGGCTCCGACGAGAGCTCCGAGAGCGCGGCGACCAGCAGCGCGGAGAGCAGCAGCAGCGCGAGCGAGGAGACCGGCGCCGAGGTGGCCGCCGACGCCGCTGACGCGCTCGAGGAGGCCGGCGCCGCGCACGTCACCGGCACCATCGGCACCGGCGCCGAGGAGCAGTCGATCGACCTGTACCTGCAGGGCGAGGACGCCATCGGCTCGATCACCCTCGGCGGCCAGGAGGTCCAGCTGCTCACCGTCGGCGGGGTGTCCTACTTCCAGGGGCCGGCGGACTTCTGGCTGAGCTCGGGCGTGCCGCAGGAGGCGGTCGACCAGCTGGTCGGGGTCTGGGTCGTCGTCCCCGCCACCGAGGCGGCCGCCTTCCAGCAGCTCACGCTCACCGGCCTGGCGCAGGAGCTGCGCTCGCCCAGCGACGGCACCGTCGAGGACGAGGTGACCACCGACGAGCTGGACGGCGAGGAGGTGCTGGTCGTCACCCAGGCCGACGGCAGCTCGCTGTACGTGGCCGCCGACGACCCGCGCTACCCGCTGCAGATCGTCAACACCGGCGACGACGCCGGCACGCTGACCTTCGACGGCTTCGGCGAGGAGCAGGAGATCACCGCCCCGGCCGACGCGCTCGACCTCTCCGAGCTGGGCGCCTGAGCTCGTGCCCGGCCCGGCGCCCTCCGCGGGGCGCCGGGCCGGGACTCAGCGGTCGGCGTCGGTGTAGACGATCATCCCGCGGATGTTCTTGCCGTCCCGCATGTCCTGGTAGCCCTGGTTGACCTGCTCCAGCGAGTACTTCTGCGTCACCAGGCCGTCGAGCTTCAGCTGGCCGGCCTGGTAGAGACCGAGCAGCGCCGGGATCTCCGCGCGCGGGTTGGCCCCGCCGAAGATCGCCCCCTGCAGGTCCTTCTGCAGCAGGGTGAACTCGAACAGGTTGAGCTTCACGTCCATGTTGGCCGCGTTGCCCATGCCGGTGACGACGACCCGGCCGCCCTTGCCGATCAGCGAGACGGCCGTCTGCACGTCCTCGCCCTGGATGTCGCCGACGGTGATGATCGCCTTCTCCGCCATCCGGCCCCAGGTCATCTCGTCGACCGCCGGCATCGCCTCCTCGGCGGTGGCGAACACGTGCGTGGCGCCGAAGTCCTTGGCCCACTGGTGCTTCTCGGTGACCGGCTCGATCACCACCACGTGTCGCGCCCCGGCGGCCGCGGCGCCCTGGACGGCGTTCATCCCCACCCCGCCGGCCCCCATGACCACCACCGACTCGCCCGGGCGGACGTCGGCGACCCGGGTGGCCGAGCCCCAGCCCGTGGTGACGCCGCAGCCGACCAGCGCGGCGACCTCCAGCGGGATGCTCGGGTCGATCTTCACCACCGACGCCTGGTGCACGGTGATGTAGGGCGCGAACGTGCCGAGCAGGCACATCGGGACGACGTCCTGGCCCTGCACCTGCACGCGGTGGGTGCCGTCGGTGATCGCCGTCCCGGCGAGCAGGCTGGCGCCGAGGTCGCAGAGGTTCTGGTGGCCGTTGGAGCACGGCGGGCACTGCCCGCAGGCCGGGATGAACGCGGTCACCACGTGGTCGCCGACGGCCAGCCCGGTCACCCCGGGCCCCACGGCCGTGACGACGCCGGCCCCCTCGTGGCCGCCGAGCACCGGGTAGGAGGCGACCGGCGTGCCACCGGTGACCAGGTGCTCGTCGGAGTGGCACAGTCCCGAGGCCGCGAGTTCGACGGTCACCTCGTTCGCACGTGGATCGCCGATCTCGATCTCCTCGATCGACCACTCCTGGCCGACGCCCCACAGGATCGCGCCCTTGGTCTTCATCGCCGGTTCCTCCCAGCACCCACGCCACGTCGCCGTTGACGTGGTCGAGCTCACAGACTGCTGAGGGGTCTCGACCGCGTCAAGGTCACCGCCGAGGGGTGGCGTGCGGCCGTGTCGTGCGCCACAGTGCAGTGTCCGCGCGCCGCAGAGCGCGCAGATCTTGCCGACGAGAGGCGTCAACGTGGACAACCTCGCTGTGCTCAGCCTGCTGGCCCTGCTGCCCATCCTGGTGGTCGGCGTCCTCCTGGCCGGGCTGCGGTGGCCGGCCAAGCGGGCGATGCCCGTGGGCTTCGTGGTCGTGGTGCTGGTGGCCCTGTTCGCCTGGGAGATGAGCGCGACGGCGATCGCCGCCTCCGTCGTCCAGGGGCTGCTGCTGGCGCTGACCCTGCTCTACATCGTCTTCGGCGCGCTGCTGCTGCTGGAGACCCTGACCAAGAGCGGCGCGATGGCGACCATCCGCGCCGGCTTCACCAGCATCAGCCCCGACCGGCGGGTGCAGGCGATCATCATCGGCTGGCTGTTCGGCAGCTTCATCGAGGGTGCGTCCGGCTTCGGCACCCCCGCCGCCGTGGTCGCCCCGCTGCTGCTGGCCCTGGGCTTCCCCGCCATGGCCGCGGTCATGGTCGGCCTGATCATCCAGAGCACCCCGGTGAGCTTCGGCGCGGTCGGCACCCCGATCCTGGTCGGCGTCAGCGGCGGGCTCAGCGGCTCCGGCGCCGTCGAGGAGCGGACGACGGTGCTCGGCATCCAGTTCCCCGAGCTGCTGGAGCGGATCGGCCTGCAGGTGGCGCTGATCCACGCGGCCATCGGCACGCTGATCCCGCTGTTCCTCGCCTGCATGCTGTGCGGCTTCTTCGGTGAGCGGAAGCGGTTCGCCGACGGCCTGGCGATCTGGCCGTTCGCGCTGTTCGCCGCCTTCGCGATGACCGTCCCGTCGGTGACGGTGGCCGCGGTGCTCGGCCCGGAGTTCCCGTCGCTGCTGGGCGGCCTGACCGGCCTGGTCATCGTGATGTTCGCGTCCAGCCGCGGGTTCCTGATGCCGAAGAAGACCTGGGACTTCCCGGCCCGCGAGCGCTGGGCGGCCAACTGGATGGGCAGCCTGGCCCCGGAGGACGAGAAGGGCGTCGCCGGCCCGAAGATGAGCATCTGGCTGGCCTGGACGCCGTACGTGATCGTCGCGGCCCTGCTGGTGCTCAGCCGCACGATCGACCCGGTGACGGAGTTCCTCACCACCGGCTGGCGGGTGGTCAACGTCGACGACATCTTCGGCACCGGCATCGCGCAGGCGCTGCAGGTCGTCTACCTGCCCGGCTTCCTGTTCATCCTCACCTGCCTGGTCACCTACGCCTTGCACCGGATGAAGCCGGCCCAGATCGCCGCGTCGTGGAAGGTGGCCGGCAGCCAGCTGGCCGGTGCGGCGGTGGCACTGCTGTTCGCCCTGCCGCTGGTGCGGGTGTTCATCAACTCCGGAGCCGACTTCAACGACTCCGGCCTGGCGTCGATGCCGCTCACCCTGGCCGAGGGGGCCGCCTCGGTCGCCGGGGGCGCCTGGCCTGCGTTCGCGCCGTGGATCGGTGCGCTCGGGGCGTTCGTCGCCGGCAGCAACACGGTGAGCAACCTGATGTTCTCGCTGTTCCAGTTCTCCACCGGCGAGCAGATCGGGGTCACCCCGGAGACGGTCGTCGCCACCCAGGCGGTCGGCGGTGCCGCGGGCAACATGATCACGGTGCACAACATCGTGGCGGCGTCGGCGACGGTCGGCCTGATCGGCCGCGAGGGCGACCTGATCCGCAAGACGGTCCTGCCGACCATCTACTACTGCCTGATGGCCGGCGGCATCTCGCTGGTGGCCATCTACGGCTTCGGGGCCAACCTGAGCACGCTGTGGCTGGCCGTCCTCCTGGTCGCCCTCGTGGCGCTGATCGTCGCGCTGCGGCGGGCGCCCGGGCGGGACAACGACGAGCTGGTCGGCGCCGGTGGTGGGGCCACGACCGGTGGGGCGCCGGGTGACGGGCGGGAGCACACCGACCTCGTCGTCGACCCCAGCCGCACCCGCGACGAGCGCTGACCCGACGCCCTGACCTGATCGCACTGACCCCCTGCGTCGCCCTGGCGCAGGGGGTCAGTCGGGCAGGACGACGTCCAGGGTGAGCAGTTCGTGGGCGACGGTGCCCGAGCCGGTGAGCCCGGCGAGCGCCGCGGTGCCCGAGCCGGCGACCACCCGGGCCCACTGGGTGGTGGCCACCCCCTCGCCCATCTCGGCGCCGTGCTCGAGGACGAAGCTGCCGCGGCGGCCGGCGAGGGTGCCGGTGATCCGCTCCTGCGCCACGTAGGCGGAGCCGCGCTCGCCCTGGGTGGTGAGCGCGTGGCCGGTGGCGGAGCCGGCGAGGTCGTCGCCGTCGTAGGTCTTGACCAGCACCACCCGCCCGGTGGCCGGCGCTCCGGGCTCGGTGGGTGCCGGGTCGGGGACGGCGTCCCAGGTGTCGATGGTGAACGGCGCGGTCAGGTGCAGGTCCATGCCGCGCATCCTGGCCCGGGTCCCGCCCGCTGTCGCGGGTACGGGCGCCGGGCACACTCGCCGTCGTGACGGTGGTGGTGGTCGGTGCCGGCCCGGTCGGGGTGACCGCGGCCCTGCTGCTGGCCCGCCGGGGCGTCGACGTGCTGGTGCTCGACCGGCACCCGGCCGCCTATCCGCAGCCGCGTGCGGTGCACCTGGACGACGAGTCGCTGCGGGTGCTGCAGGCCGCCGGCGTCGCCGAGGCGTTCACCGCGGTCAGCCGGCCGATGGCCGGGCTGCGCCTGCTGGACGGCGAGCACCGCACGCTCGCCGAGTTCCCCCGCGGCGGCGGCGAGCACGGCTGGCCGCAGGCGTCGATGTTCAGCCAGCCCGACCTCGAGTCGGTGCTGCGCGCGGCGCTGGCCGCCGAGCCGCGGGCGTCGCTGCGCGGCGGGGTCGAGGTGTTGCACGTGGAACAACCCGGACCCGTCCGTCTCACCGTCCGCGATCGGGCCACCGGTGCCGAGGAGGTGCTGACCGCCGACGCGGTGCTGGGCTGCGACGGCGCGAACAGCACGGTGCGCCGGCTGATCGGGTCGTGGATGGTCGACCTCGGCCCCTCCGAGCGGTGGCTGGTGGTCGACCTCGCCGCCGACGCGCCGCTGGAGGTCTGGCCCGGTGTGCAGCAGGTGTGCGACCCGGTGCGCCCGGCGACGTTCATGCCGATCGCCGGCGACCGCCACCGCGCCGAGTTCCGGCTGGCGCCGGGGGAGTCGGCGGCCGACCTCGACCTGTCGGGGCTGCTCGGCCGCTTCGGGGCGCAGGACTGCACCGTCGTCCGCACCGCCGAGTACACCTACGCCGCGCAGGTGGCCGACCGCTGGCGCGACCGGCGGGTGCTGCTGTGCGGGGACGCCGCGCACCTGACCCCACCGTTCATCGGCCAGGGCCTGGGGCTCGGGCTGCGCGACGCGCACCAGCTGACCTGGAAGCTCGCCGCCGTGCTGGACGGCGCGGACGACGCCCTGCTCGACACCCACCAGGCCGAGCGGGCCCCGCACGCCCGCGCGCTCATCCGGGTGGCGGTGCTGCTGGGGGCGCTGATGACCGGCGGTGGCGACCGGGCGGTGCTGGCCCGGCGGGCCGCGCTGACGGCCGTGCAGCGGGTGCCCCGGCTGGCCGCCTTCGCCGCCGCCAGCCGGACGCCGCCGTTGCGTCGAGGCCCGCTGGTGCGCCGGCCCCTCCTCGCGCCCGGCTCGCCGGTCGGGGCGCTCCTGCCCCAGCCCACGGTCGCGGGCACCCGGCGGCTGGACGACCTGCTCGGCCCCGGCTGGGCGGTGCTCACGGCCGGCGGGCCGGTGCCGGCCGACTGGCCCGGTCGGCGGTTCGTGGTGGGTGCCGACGTCGACTGCCCGGAGCTGGCCCGCTGGCTGGGCGGCCGTTCGGTGCTGGTGCGCCCGGACCGGATCGTGGCCGCCGTCCACGGATGAGGTGACCGGGTGGTCGCCGGCCAGGCGCGCCGGAGCCGTCTAGAGGTACTGCCCTGCGGCGGAGGCTCGCTCGGCCTTCGCGGCGGCCGCGGCCTGCTGCGTGAGGGCGGCCGCCAGCGCCGAGGCGCAGGCGTGGACACGTTGCTGCGCCGCCCGGATCGCCTGCTCGTCCGCGTTGGCGTCGACGAGGCGCTGCAGTGCCTCCTGCGCTTCGGCGAGCTGCTGTCTCAGCGCCGTGATCGCCGGTGTGCTGCCGCTGGCACCGCCCGCAGCCGTGCCCTCGGCGGCTCCGCCCGCCCGGGAGCGTGCGCCCGTTCGGGCGTCAGCCGCCTGCGACTGGCGGAACGCCGAGGCGATCACCGAGCTGGTGCTGCCCACCGCACTGACCGACACGACGCCTCCCGGGAGTGAGTCCTCCTCCTGCCATCGGCTGCTGCGGCAGGTCCTTGATCCGAGCGGCACATCTCCGGCCCACCGGCCACGCCGGGTCGTCGGTGCGCCGGAGACCTGCGAGGGTGGGCTCCCGAGGAGAGGGGCACCACGGTGGCCGAGATCGACCCGTTCCGGCTGGCTGCCGCGCGCCGGCGCGCGGTCGCGGACCTGCTCGAGGGCCTGGACGACGCCCAGCTGGCGACCCCGAGCCTGTGCGCGGGGTGGGACGTGCGCACGGTCGGTGCCCACCTCGCCGACTCCACGGCACCGGGGGCGCTGGGGGAGTTCGCCCGCGACCTGGTGCGCGCCCGTGGCCGGCTGCACCGGGCCAACGACGAGGCCGCACGCCGGGCCGGGCGCCGTCCGGTGGCCGAGACGGTGGCGTTGCTGCGGGAACGGGCCGACAGCCGGTCCACCCCGCCGGTCACCGGGCCGCGGGCGCCGCTGGCCGAGGTGCTGGTGCACGAGGGGGACATCCGGCTGCCGCTGGGGCTGCCGCTCGACCCGGATCCGGCGGCGGTGCGCATCGCGCTGGAGTTCATCACCACCGGGCGGCCGGTCGGGTTCGTCCCCCGCGGCCGGCTGCGCGGTCTGCGGCTGGTCGCCACCGACCTGGACTGGTCGGCGGGCGAGGGCGCCGAGGTCCGGGGGCGGGGGATCGACCTGCTGCTCGCCGCCTGCGGCAGGTCCGTCGCCCTGGCGCGCATCGAGGGGCCGGGCCGGCAGCTCCTCGCCGACCGGCTCGGGGCGGCCGCGGCGTGACCGGCCGGCGGCGCGCACCCGTGGCCGGCGCGGATAGCGTGGCCCGGTGAGCTTCGACGTCGCCGCACTCCGTGCCCACTTCCCCGCCCTCACCGACGGGGCCGCGCACTTCGACGGCCCGGGCGGCTCGCAGACCCCCGACGTCGTCGCGCAGGCCGTCGCCGCCACGATGACCCGGCCGATGGCCAACCGCGGCTCGGTCACCCAGGCCGAGCGCAACGCCGACGCGGTGGTCGTCGAGGCCCGGCAGGCGGTCGCCGACCTGACCGGTGGCCACCCCGGCGGCGTCGTCTTCGGGCGCAGCGCCACCGCGCTGACCTACGAGTTCGCCCGCACGCTGAGCACCGGCTGGGGGGACGGCGACGAGGTGGTGGTCACCCGGCTGGACCACGACGCCAACATCCGGCCCTGGGTCCAGGTCGCCGAGGCGCGCGGGGCGACGGTGCGGTGGGCCGACTTCGACCCGGCCACCGGCGAGCTCGACCCGTCGGCCGTGGGTGCGCTGCTGTCCGACCGCACCCGGCTGGTCGCCCTCACCGGCGCCTCCAACCTGATCGGCACCCGCCCCGACGTCGCCGCGATCACCGCCCTCGCCCACGAGGCCGGGGCGCTGACCTGGGTGGACGGCGTGCACCTCACCGCGCACGCACCGGTCGACGTCACCGCCCTGGGCGCGGACTTCTTCGTCTGCTCGCCGTACAAGTTCCTCGGCCCGCACTGCGGCTGCCTCATCGCCGCGCCCGAGCTGCTGGAGACCCTGCACCCGGAGAAGCTGCTGCCCTCCAGCAACGCCGTCCCGGAGCGGTTCGAGCTGGGCACGCTGCCCTACGAGCTGCTGGCCGGCACCACCGCGGCGATCGACCTGATCGCCGCCCAGGCCGGCGACGAGGGCGACCGGCGCAGCCGGCTGGTCGCCGCGATGGCCGCGATCGAGCAGCACGAGGACCGGCTGCGCGAGCGGGTCGAGGACGGCGTCCGTGACCTGCCCGGGGTCACCCTGTGGTCACGGGCCGCGCTGCGCACCCCCACCCTGCTGCTGACCTTCGACGGCCGGGACGCCGCCGATGCCCATCGGGCCCTGGCCGAGCGGGGCGTCAACGCCCCGGCCGGCTCCTTCTACGCCCTCGAGGCCAGCCGCCACCTGGGGCTGGGCGACGCCGGCGGGCTGCGCGTCGGGCTCGCCCCCTACAGCGACGAGGCCGACGTCGACCGGCTGCTCGCCGGCCTGCGGGAGTGGCTGGCGGGCTGAGGCCGGCCGGGCGGCCAGCCGCCCGCCGGTGACGGCGAGCACCACGACCGCGACGGCGATCAGCAGCCGGAAGTCGACCAGGCCGACCAGCACGGCGCCCAGCCCGGAGGAGACGGTCTGGGCGCCGTTCATCGCCACCAGGCCCGCGCCGGCCACCCGGCCCTGCAGGTGGCGGGGAGTGCGCTTCTGCCGCGCGGTGACCCAGGCGACGACGAACCACGGGATCGCCGCACCGGCCAGCGCAGAGCCGGCGAGCACCAGCGCCGTCGAGCCGAACGCCATGGGGGTCAGGGCGACCGCGAAGGCGGCCAGCGAGACCCCGACGGCGCGCCCCTCGCCCACGCGGCGCAGCAGCCAGGCGGCGGTGAGCCCGCCGGCCACGCTGCCCGCACCCTGCACGCTGGTCAGCACCCCGAAGAACGCGGCCGGCTGACCGAGCCCCTCGTCGAGAACCGCGAAGACAACCGTGTCCAGGAGGCCGAGCACGCCCATCCCGGCCGCCAGGGCCAGCACCATCTGCCGCAGCACCGGGTCCCCGCCCAGGTGCCGGAACCCGGCGGCGAACTCCCGGCGGAACGACTCGCGGGCCACCGCCGCCGGGTCGGACTCGGCGATCCGCACGGTGGTCAGCATCAGGGCGGCGACCGCGAAGGTCCCGGCCGTCAGCACCGCCACCGATCCGCCGCCGAACGTCGCGTACAGGGCCGCGCCGACCAGCGGGCTGACCAGCCGGAGCCCCTGGTCGACGGTGGAGAGCCGGCGTTGGCCGACCCGAGCTGGGCGTCGGGGAGCAGGTCGCGGAGCAGCCCGGACTGCGCCGCGCTGTGCGTGATGGCGACCAGGCCGTAGCCCAGTGCCACCGCGTAGAGCAGCCAGAGCTGCTCGGGCCCCCGGACGGTGAGCAGGGAGAGCACGCCGGCGCCGGCGGCGAGGTCGACCCCGATCAGCAGCGGACGGCGGCGTACCCGGTCGACCAGGTGGCCGATCACCGGGGCCGCCACCGTGGGCAGCAGGATCGCCAGGAAGACCAGGCCGGCGGCGGAGTTGCTGCCGGTCAGCTCCTTCGCCCAGACCGCCAGGGTCAGGTACAGCGCGCTGTCGCCGAAGTTGCCCAGTGACCAGCCGAGGAAGAGCCGGCGGAACCGCGGCTCGGCGAAGGCGCCCATCAGCCGGTGCCGGTGCTCAGGCCCACGCTGGTGGCGGTGAACAGCCGCACCGGGCGGGCGCCGTCGGGGCGGCCGGCCGGGTCGCCGATGCGCTGGACGAAGAACTGCTCGACCACCGCGGCCAGCGCCTCGTGCAGCTCGCCGACCTCCTCGGCGGTGAGCCAGGCGGTCGAGCCGGTCATCCGGGTGGCGTCCCGCCAGGGCGGCTCCTCGGCGTCCCGCCGCGCGGACCAGGCGCGCAGCCGCCCGAGCTCCTGGTCGAGGAAGAACTCGTCGACCGCGGCGGCGACGGCCCGGCCCTCCGCGTCCTGCGCCGGCTCGATCAGCTGGGTCGTCGAGGTCAGCCGCCAGGGCTTCTCCCGGCCGATGCCCGGCGCCCGCTCGATGAACCCGTGCCTCTCCAGGGTGCGCAGGTGGAACGAGCAGCTGGCCACGCTCTCCCCGACCAGCTCGGCGCACCGGGTGGCCGTCGCGGTGCCCTCCCCGGAGAGGGCCTCCAGCAGGGCGAGTCGCAGCGGGTGGGCGAGGGCCCGGATCGCCTGGGGGTCGCGGACGTGCCGGCGTCCGTCATCGGTCATGCGGGGAGCGTGGCATGCACAAGGAGTCTTGCGCAAGAACTCTTTAGCGTTCGGCGATGCGCTTGATCGCAGCCAGCGTCGCCGGGATGCCCTCGTGCGCGGCGCGGGTCCGGTTCTCGATCTGGGTCTGCGCCTGGTCGCCGTAGTTCTCGGCGAAGAAGGCCAGCCCGGCGGGGAGGAACTCCCAGGACTCGGTCAGCCGGGTGCCGCCGTCCACCGGCTCGAGGGTGTAACCCCAGCGCACCAGCGTGCCGCGCACGGCCCAGGCGAACTCGCGGCCGCGCTCGGCGGCGACCACCTGGCTGCGGGTCTCCCAGACCCGGCCGGGCACCTCGTTGCGGCCGGTGAACCAGTCACCGACCTGCCCCGACGCCCCCTCGTCCCACCAGCAGGCGGTGCAGATCGGGCTCCACTCGCCGGTGCGGGTGACGTCCGACACCAGGTCGTAGAGGGCGTCGGGGGTGGTGGCGACGACGATCGACTCGGCGTGGGTCAGGCTCTCGGTCACCGGGGCAGTCTCTACCTGTGCTGCCGGCGGCTGCCGCCGTGCCAGTCCTCCTGGGCGCCGACCTGGTCCGGCTCCACGCCGAGCCCGCGCAGCTGGGGCAGCTCGCGCAGGCTGCGCTTGAGCTCGGCGAACCCCGGGAAGCCCGCCAGGCCGACCACGTGGTCCCACAGCGCGACGGCGTCCTCCTCGGCGGGCAGCCGGCTGATCACCGGGCCGAAGAACGCCACCCCGGCCGGTGGCCGGAAGTGCAGGATCGGCGTCCCGACGTCCTTGCCGGTGAGCGCCAGCGCCTCGTCGGTCTCGGCCTGGACGACCTGGTCCAGCGAGGTGTCCTCCAGGGCGTCGGCCAGCTGCGCCGGCAGGCCGGTACCGGTCAGCACCGGCTCCAGGTAGCCGCGGGTGCCCCGGTCGCCACCGGTCGCGCCGGGGTCGGGCGGGGTGTCGAAGATGCGCCGTCCCAGCGCCTCGTACAGCGTGCCGACCGCCGCCGGGCCGTGCTCGGCGCGGGTGCGCGCGGCGACCCGCAGCAGCCGCAGTCCCGCGGTGTGCCCGGCCTCGTACTCCGGCGGGAACTGCGCGTCGTAGTCGACGTGGGCGTTGACCAGCCGCAGCGAGATGAACCGCCAGTCGACCGCGTACTCGCGCTGGGCCATGACCAGCCGCACCCACTTGCTGGTCATCCAGGCGAACGGGCAGACGGGGTCGAAGTAGAAGTGGACGTCGGCATCGGCCATGGCCCGAGGCTGCCACTGACGGACCGGTCCGGCTCGTCGCCGACCCGAGGGGTGGAACCGAGACCGGCGGGTACCGGGCTGCTCATGTGCGGCGCCGTGCGGTCGCCGCCCCGTCCCTCGACCTCAGGAGCCCAGCCATGGCCCGCAACACCCTCTCCCGTTCCCTGCACGACGTCGGCCTCGCCGCCTGGTTCGGCGGCACGCTGGCCAACGCGGTCGCGCTGAACGCCGCCGCCGGCGAGGCCGGCAGCGACCGGGCCACCGGCGCCGTCGCCAACGCCGGGTGGGACCGCTGGACCCCGGTCAACGCCGCCGCCATCGGTGCGCACCTCATCGGCAGCGTCGGCCAGCTCGGCGCGAACAAGCAGCGGGTCGCCCAGCAGCAGGGGGCCGGCGCCATGTCCACCGTGAAGACCCTGCTCACCGCGGCTGCCCTCGGGGTCACCGCCTACAGCCGGGTGCTGGGCAAGGTCGTCTCCCAGGGCGGGGCGACGCCGTCCAAGCGGGCGACCAAGCCCTCCAAGCGGGCGCGCGGCGAGATCGCCGCGGCGCAGGAGCGGCTCGACCAGCTGCAGTGGGTCGTCCCGGCGCTGACCGGCGCCCTCGTCGTGGTCAGCTCCTACGCCGGGGAGCAGCAGCGCCCGTCCGAGGTGCTGCGCGGCATCTCCGCGACGAGCCCCACGGTCTGACGCGGTCGCGGCCGGCCGTCAGCCGACGGCCGGCCGCGGGGCCCGGACGGCGTTGCGGCTGGCCTTGGCCAGGTACAGCTGGGCGTCGGCCTCGGCCAGCAGCTCCCGCGGCACCGCGCTCCCGCCGGTGGCCGCGGCGACCCCGATCGACAGGCTGACGCCGGGCTCGGTGAAGCCCTCCGGGCGCAGCTCCAGCGACCGGGCGCGCACCCGCTCGGAGATCCGCACGGCGACCTGCGCGTCTGCGCCGGCCAGCAGGACGGCGAGCTCGTCACCGCCCAGGCGGGCGACCAGGTCGCCGTCCCGGACGTGCTCGCGGAGCAGGACGGCGACCTCGCGGAGCGCGGCGTCCCCGGCGGCGTGGCCGTACCGGTCGTTGACCTGCTTGAAGTGGTCGACGTCGACCAGCGCCACGGCCAGTCGGCCGCCGTCGGCGCGTGCCCGGGCGCACGCCTCCGCCAGGTCGGCGTCCCATCGGCGGCGGTTGGCCACCCCGGTCAGCGGGTCCTCCAGGCTGAGCCGCTCCAGCTGCACCAGCAGGTCCTGGGTCCGGCGTTGCTCCTCCTCCAGCCGCAGTCGGCTGACCAGCGCCGCCACGGCGAGCCGGGCCCGACGCCAGTGGGCCAGCAGCGCCACCAGCGAGGTGATGGCCAGGAATACGGCCACCGCCGCGACCAGCCGCGGGCGCAACGGGGTGAGGTCGACGACCAGGGCGAGGGCGAGGGTGGTCCAGGTGGTGGTGACCAGCAGGACGGTCCACCGGGGGCGGACCGCCAGCAGCACCCCGCTGCCGTGCAGGGCCAGGGAGAGGCCGAGCAGGTAGAACTCGACGTGGGTGACGCCGGTGAGCATCCAGGCGGTGGTGACCTGGACGACCGCCAGGACGCCGAAGGCGAACGCAGCCGGTGCCCGGCGGCCGGCCGGGTGCCACCAGAGCAGGCACAGCAGCACCGCGATCACCGCCGTCCCGGCGGCCCGGACCGTGATCAGCCGGTCAGCGGCGGCGGGCTCGAGTGCGAGGTCGAGCACGGCCCAGGCCGGGTAGCCGATCGCCGCCACGGCGCAGACGAGCAGCGCCGACGTCCGGGCGCGGGAGCGCACGTCGGCGAGCACGGCCTCGGGGAGTGGGCCGTCGGGCCACCGGAGGCCCGGGGGTGCGGATCGGGTCACCCCGGGGACAACGGGTCGCGCGCGAGGGAACTGCACGGTCTCGTCGGCAGCGTCCCCCGGAGGGGTGGCCGGGGCGCCGCCCTGCGGTCAGCGCAGGCTGGGGAAGCCGGCGGCCAGCTCGTCGAAGGCGTCGTGCAGCGCGCGGGCCAGCGGCAGCCGGACGTCGTCCAGCCACGTCTCGAACGCCGTCGTCGCGGCCGCCCGGGTGCTGGCGGCGACCAGCCGGGGCACCAGGGCGTCCGGTCGCGCGCCGGTGCGGCGGGCCACGTGCGCGGCGACCACCCGGTCGACGTCGCCGTAGCGCACCTGGGAGTGGGCCAGCAGGGCCGGCTCGGTGAGGATCAGCCGCATCCGCTGGCGCAGCATGGGCAGCGCCGCGTCGTCGTAGTCGTTGACCTCCACGTAGGCCGCGCAGATCGAGGCGAGCACCGGCTGGCCGGCCGCGGTGGCGGCGAGCATCCCCGCCAACCGGACGACGTGGCCGTCGAAGTCGCCCCAGACCGCGTCGGCCTTGGTGCCGAAGTACCGGAAGAACGTGCGGCGGCTGATCCCGGCGGCCTCGGCCACCTCGTCGATCGTCACCGCGTCGAACCCCTGCGCGGTGAACAGGTCCAGTGCCGCCTGCTCGATCCGCGCGCGGGTCTCCTCGCGGGCTGGTGCAGGGACCACGGTCTCGGTCACGGCCGCCATCCTGCTCTCCCGCCCGCTCCGGGCACCTGCCCCACGCGGGTGGTCTTGCCGGTGGCACTCGGTGTCACTACGGTCGGCGTCGTCCCACCCGTGACCCAGCTCACCCGGAGGCAGCGTGGCCGAGACGACGCAGGACGAGACGCAGACCCCGACGGTCGTGGAGGACGAGCTCGTCGAGGAGTCCCTCGTCGAGGAGGTCTCCATCGACGGCATGTGCGGCGTCTACTGAGCCCGACGCGATGACCTCGACCGCGCCGGTGGCAGCGGCGTTCGACCCGGAGCTGCCCTGGCGGCGTGCCCGGTCGGTGGCGCTGCGGCCGGAGCCCTTCGGCGCGCTGGTCTACCACTTCGGCACCCGGAAGCTCTCCTTCCTGAAGTCGGAGCTGCTGGTCGAGGTGGTCACCGCCCTGGCCGATCACCCCACGGCGAGCGCCACCCTCGTGGCCTGCGGCGTCCCCGAGGCCCAGCGCCCCGCCTACGTGCGGGCGCTGGCCGACCTGGCGCGTTCGCAGATGCTCGAACCCCGCACCGAGGAGCCCGCGTGACCGCCGTCCTGCCCGAGCGACCGGCCCGCCCCCAGGGCGGCCGGCTGATCGACCAGTTCGAGTACGGCCTGGACGCCCCGATCTGCCTGACCTGGGAGCTCACCTACGCCTGCAACCTGGCGTGCGTGCACTGCCTGTCCTCCTCCGGGCGGCGCGACCCCCGCGAGCTGAGCACCGCCGAGGCCGAGGCGGTGATCGACGAGCTGCAGCGGATGCAGGTGTTCTACGTCAACGTCGGCGGCGGCGAGCCCACGGTGCGGCCGGACTTCTGGCACCTGCTCGACTACGCCATCGGCCACGACGTCGGCGTCAAGTTCTCCACCAACGGCGTGAAGCTCGACCGGGCGCGGGCGCAGCAGCTGGCCCGCACCGACTACGTCGACGTGCAGATCTCCCTGGACGGCGCCACCGCCGAGGTCAACGACCGGGTGCGCGGGGCCGGCTCGTTCGCCACCGCGACCCGGGCGCTGGAGAACCTGGCCGAGGCCGGGATGCGCGACTTCAAGGTCTCCGTCGTCGTCACCCGGGAGAACGCCGGGCAGCTCGACGAGTTCAAGGCGCTCACCGACCGCTACGGCGCCCAGCTGCGGCTGACCCGGCTGCGACCGTCCGGCCGCGGGGCCGACGTCTGGGACCAGCTGCACCCCACGATGGCCCAGCAGCGCGAGCTGTACTCCTGGCTGCTGGCCAACGGCGAGCAGGTGCTCACCGGCGACTCGTTCTTCCACCTCTCGGCGTTCGGTGAGGCGCTGCCCGGGCTGAACCTGTGCGGCGCCGGGCGGGTGGTCTGCCTGATCGACCCGGTCGGTGACGTCTACGCCTGCCCGTTCGCCATCCACGAGCAGTTCCTGGCGGGCAACGTGCGCTCGCCCGGCGGGTTCCAGCAGGTCTGGCAGCACTCGGAGCTCTTCGCCGACCTGCGCAGTCCGCAGACCGGCGGGGCCTGCACGAAGTGCGCGCACTTCGACGCCTGCCGCGGCGGGTGCATGGCGGCGAAGTTCTTCACCGGCCTGCCGCTGGACGGCCCCGACCCCGAGTGCGTGCAGGGGTACGGCGAGACGGCGCTGGCCGCCCGCGACGCCGCGACGGTCACGCCGAAGAGCCACCTGGACCACTCGCACACCGGGCCGGTGCGCGGCCAGCCGACGCTGCTCGGCATGCCGTCGATCCCGGCTGGGCCGCCACCCGCACCGCCCACCCGGGCCTGCGACGAGTCGCCGCTGGCCGGGATGGCCTGACCGGCGGTCAGCGCAGCGGGGCGACCAGGCCGGGAGCGGCGGTCTGGCCGGGCAGCACGTCGGCGAAGGCCAGCAGGGCGAAGAAGACGGCGAGCACGGCGACGGCGGTCATCGGGCACCTTCCACGAGCAGTCGGGTGACCCACTGTCGGCCGTCGTCCTGGACGCCGTCCGGGTGGTGGCTGTGAGTCGGCTGCGTGCCGCCCAGTCGTCCCGGCGGGCCGCTGACCTAGGGTTCCGGCGTGGCGCGCAGCGGCGGGAGGACCAGGTCGCGCCCGTCCACCGACCCGGCCAGGAGCCGCCGGCTGCGCGGGCTGCACGTGCGCTTCCGGCACCCGGCGCAGGCGGTGGTGGCCGCCTTCGCCGCGGCGGTGGCCGTCGGCACCGGCCTGCTCTCCCTGCCCGGCGCGACCGCCGGCCCGGCGCGGGCCGGGTTCATGGAGGCGCTGTTCACCGCCACCTCGTCGGTCTGCGTGACCGGGCTGATCACCGTGGACACCCCGACGTACTGGAGCGGGTTCGGTCAGGCGGTGATCCTCGCCCTCATCCAGGTCGGCGGCTTCGGGATCATGACGCTGGCCTCGGTGCTGGCGCTGCTGCTGGCCCGCCGGCTCGGGCTGCGGGCCCGGCTGAACGCCGCGGCGGAGACCAAGAGCCTCGGCGTCGGTGACATCCGGCAGCTGCTGATCGGGGTGGCCAAGGCCAGCCTGCTGTTCGAGTCGGTGGTCGCCGTGCTGCTGACCGCCCGCTTCGCCCTCGGCTACGACGAGCCGCTGCCCCGGGCGCTGTGGCTGGGCGTCTTCCACTCGGTGTCGGCGTTCAACAACGCCGGCTTCGCGCTGTACAGCGACAGCCTGATGTCCTTCGTCACCGACCCGTGGATCTGCCTGCCGATCGTGGTCGCGGTGATCGCCGGCGGCCTCGGCTTCCCGGTGCTGCTGCAGCTGCGGCGCGAGTTCCGCACGCCGCGCACCTGGACGATGAACACCCGCCTGGTGCTGGCCGGCACCGGGGCGCTCCTGCTGCTGGGCACGGTCTTCCTCACCGCCCTGGAGTGGCGCAACCCCGACACGCTCGGCCCGCTCAGCGTCCCGGGCAAGCTGCTCGCCGGGTTCACCGCCGCGGTCATGCCGCGCACCGCCGGCTTCAACAACCTCGACATCGCCGCGATGGAGCCGGCCAGCTGGCTGGGCATGGACGTGCTGATGTTCATCGGCGGCGGCCCGGCAGGCACCGCGGGTGGCATCAAGGTCACCACGTTCCTGGTGCTGTTCTTCATCATCTACACCGAGGTCCGGGGCGAAGGCGCGGTCAACGTCTTCGGCAAGCGCCTGCCGCGGTCGGTGCACCGGCAGGCGACGACGGTGGCCCTGCTGTCGCTGGCCGCGGTGATGGGGCCGACCCTCGTGCTGCTGGTGATCACCCCGTTCACCCTCGACCAGGTGCTGTTCGAGGTGGTCTCCGCCTTCGCCACCGTCGGCCTGTCGACCGGCATCACCGCCGACCTGCCGGTGGCCGGCCAGCTGCTGCTGGTGGCGCTGATGTTCATCGGCCGGCTCGGCCCCATCACGCTGGCCTCGGCGCTCGCGCTGCGGCAGCACACCCAGCTGTACGAACTGCCGAAGGAGCGACCCGTCATTGGCTGACTGGCTGACCCGCCACCGCCCGCAGGAACACGCCGACTCCAACGCCGTGGTCGTCATCGGCCTGGGCCGGTTCGGCTCGGCGCTCGCCCTGGAGCTGATGGCCGCGGGCACCGAGGTGCTGGGCATCGACGACGACCCGGACATCGTGCAGGGCCTCAACGGCCGGCTGACCCAGGTCGTGCGCGCCGACAGCACCAAGGAGGAGGTGCTGCGCCAGCTCTCGGTGCCCGACTTCGACTTCGCCGTCGTCGGGATCGGCACGAACGTGGAGGCCAGCATCCTGACCACCTCGCTGCTGCTGAACTTCGCGATCCGCAACGTCTGGGCCAAGGCGCTCAGTGAGCCGCACGGCCGCATCCTCCAGCAGCTCGGCGTCGGCCACGTCGTCTTCCCCGAGCACGACATGGGGCGCCGGGTGGCCCACCTGGTGCGGGGCACGGTGCTGGACTACATCCAGTTCGAGGACGACTTCGCCATGGTCAAGACCCGGCCGCCGTCCGAGATCCTGGGCCGCCGGCTGGGCGACACCGGGGTGCGCACCCGGTACGGGGTGACCATCGTGGCCGTGCACCGCCGCGGCGAGGGCTTCAGCTACGCCACCGCAGACACCGTCGTGGAGGCCGACGACATGATCCTGGTCGCCGGCCGCACCAAGCTCGCCGAACGCTTCAGCCGCCTCCACTGACCGCGTTCGCAGCGGTGATCAGGTGACCCGGTGTCAGGGGGTCGTCGCATCACCCCAGCTGAGGGGTGCTGTCGATGGTGGCGACGCGGGCGAACATGCGGGTGTTCTGGGCGGGAATTGCTGAGGGGCTGCCGACGGCGGCGGCTTCTGCGC
>NZ_JBJJTJ010000034.1:0-38080 GCF_054177765.1 Modestobacter lacusdianchii
CCGATGTCGACGCGCCCTCCCAGACCACCGCCCGCCAGAACGCCCGCTCCTTCTCCCGCGTGACCGCCACCAGCACACCCCTCCATCAGGGTGTTGCAAGCACCGCCTGAACTCGAGTCACCTGATCCACGCTGAGGGCGCCGTCAGGCGGGAAGCGAGGCCACCCCGCGGGGCAGGAACCGGTGACCGGTCACGGCCTCGGAGACGCCGGCCCGGTCCAGGTACGCCGAGATGCCACCCAGCCAGAACGGCCACCCGGCGCCGAGCAGCATCGCCAGGTCGATGTCCTGCACCGCCTGGACGACGCCCTCGTCCAACATCAGCCCGATCTCCTCGGCCAGCGCCCGCTCGGCGCGCGAGCGCAGCTCCTCGGCGGTGAGCGGGGAGTCGCCGCCGTCGATCCCGGCCAGGTCCGGGTCGACCACACCGGGTTCGGAGAACACCGAGGTCTTGCCGAGCTCGACCATCCGGCGCAGGCCCTCGCCGACGCCGAAGCGGTCGGGGAACGCCTCGTGCATCCGCTCGGCCACGTGCAGCGCCACGGGCGGGCCGACCAGCGAGAGCAGCTCGAACGGCGTCATCGGCAGGCCGAGGGGCTCCAGCGCCGTCTCGGCGACCTCGATCGGGGTGCCCGCGTCGACGGCGGCGGTGACCTCGCCGAGGAACCGGGCGAGCAGCCGGTTGACCACGAACGCCGGGGCGTCGCCGACCAGCACACAGCTCTTCTTCAGCGCCTTGCCCACGGCGAAGGCCGTGGCCAGGGTGGCGTCGTCGGTCTGCTCGGCGCGCACCACCTCCAGCAGCGGCAGGACGGCGACCGGGTTGAAGAAGTGCAGACCGACGACCCGCTCCGGGTGCTGCAGCTGCGACGCCATCTCGGTGACCGACAGCGCGGAGGTGTTGGTGGCCAGCACGCACTCGGGCCGCACCACCGCCTCCACCTCGGCGAACACCTGCTGCTTGACCGACAGCTCCTCGAACACCGCCTCGATCACCAGGTCGGCGTCGGCGAAGGCGGTCTTCTCCAGCGAGCCGGTGACCAGCCCCTTCAGCCGGTTGAGGGCGTCGGGGGAGAGCCGCCGCCGAGCAGCCAGCTTCTCCAGCTCGCCGTGCACGTAGCCCACGCCCTTGTCGACGCGTGCCTGGTCGACGTCGGTGAGCACGACGGGCACCTCGAGCCGGCGCACGAACAGCAGCGCCAGCTGGGAGGCCATCAGCCCCGCGCCGACGACGCCGACCTTGGTCACCTCCCGCGCCAGCGCCCCGGCCGGGCGCTTGGCCCGCCGGTTGACCAGGTCGAAGGCGTAGAGCCCGGCACGCAGCTCGTCGCTCATCAGCAGCTCGGTCAGGGCGTCGTCCTCGGCCGCCGTCCCGGCGGTGAAGCCGGCGTCGCCGGCCCGGGCCAGGTCGAGCAGCTCGACCGCGCGGAGCGCGCCGGGGGAGGCGTTGCGGGTGCGGGCCGCGACGACGCCGCGGGCCCGGGCGATGGCGTCGTCCCAGGCCGACCGGTCGACCTCGGGACGCCGGACGGCGACGTCGCCGGTGAGCACCCCGGCCGCCCACTCCAGCGACCGCTCCAGGAAGTCGGCCGGCTCGAACACCGCGTCGGCGATGCCGAGCTCCGCCGCCTTCGGGCCGGGGGTGACCTTGTTCTGCGCCAGCGCGTTCTCCACGATCACCGACACCGCCGCGTCGATGCCGATGAGCTCGGGCAGCAGCTGCGTGCCGCCCCAGCCGGGGACCAGGCCCAGGAACACCTCCGGGAAGGCGACGACGGCGGTGCTGGCGATGGTGCGGTGGTGGCAGTGCAGCGCGAGCTCGAGGCCGCCGCCCATCGCCGCGCCGTTGACGAACGCGAACGTCGGGACAGCCGAGTCCTTGAGCCGGCGGAAGACCCGGTGCCCGGTCTCGGCGATCTCCCGGGCCTCGGCGGCCGACGTGATCCCCGGGACCCCGGAGAGGTCGGCGCCGACGGCGAAGACGAACGGCTTGCCGGTGACGGCGATCGCCACCGGGGCGGGGGAGTGGCCGGCGACCTCGTCCAGGGCGGCGTCCAGCGAGGCGAGCCCGGCGGGCCCGAAGGTGGACGGGCGGGTGTGGTCGTGCCCGTTGTCCAGGGTGATCAGGGCGAGCTCGCCGCTCAGCCCGGGCACCCGCAGGTACCGGACGAGCGCGCGGGTGACGACCTCGGTGGGGGCGCTCATGCCGACTCTCCGTTCCAGTTCGGGTTCTCCCAGATCACGGTGCCGCCCATGCCGATGCCGATGCACATGGCGGTCAGGCCGTAGCGGACGTCGGGCCGCTGCGCGAACTGCCGGGACAGCTGGGTCATCAGCCGGACGCCGGAGGAGGCCAGCGGGTGGCCCACGGCGATCGCACCGCCCCAGGGGTTGACCCGCTCGTCGTCGTCGGCGATGCCGAAGTGGTCGAGGAAGGCCAGCACCTGGACGGCGAAGGCCTCGTTGAGCTCGAACAGCCCGATGTCGTCGATGGTCAGGCCGGTGCGGGCCAGCGCCTTCTCGGTCGAGGGGACCGGCCCCACGCCCATGACCTCGGGCTCGACGCCGGCGAAACCGAAGCCGACCAGCCGCATGCCCACCTGCAGGCCCAGCTCCTCGGCGACCTCCTCGGCGGCCAGCAGGCAGCCGGTGGCCCCGTCGTTGAGCCCGGCGGCGTTGCCGGCGGTGACGTGCCCGTGCGGGCGGAACGGCGTCTTGAGCGTGGACAGGCCCTCGAGCGTGGTGCCGGGACGCGGCGGTTCGTCGACGGTGGCCAGGCCCCAGCCCGCCTCGGCCGAGCGGGTGGCGACCGGCACCAGCTCCGGGCCGATCTGCCCGTTCGCCACGGCCGCGGCGTACTTCTGCTGGCTGGCCAGCGCGAAGGCGTCGGCCCGCTCCTTGGTCAGGTGCGGGAACCGGTCGTGCAGGTTCTCCGCGGTCGAGCCCATCACCAGGGCCGAGCCGTCGACGATCCGCTCGCTGACGAACCGCGGGTTCGGGTCGACGCCCTCGCCCATCGGGTGGTGGCCCATGTGCTCGACGCCGCCGGCGATCGCCACGTCGTACGCGCCGAAGGCGATGCCCGACGCCGTCGTGGTCACCGCGGTCATCGCGCCGGCGCACATCCGGTCGATCGCGTAGCCGGGCACGCTCTTCGGCAGCCCGGCCAGCAGTGCGGCGGTGCGGCCGATGGTCAGCCCCTGGTCGCCGATCTGGGTGGTGGCGGCGATCGCCACCTCGTCGACCCGGTCGGCCGGCAGGGCCGGGTTGCGGCGCATCAGCTCGCGGATGCAGCGCACGACCAGGTCGTCGGCGCGGGTCTCGGCGTAGATGCCGGTCGGGCCGGCCTTGCCGAAGGGGGTGCGCACGCCGTCGACGAAGACGACCTCACGCACCGAGCGTGGTCGTCGCTCTCCAGATGACACGAGTCCTCCGCGTTGAGTCCGGTGCTCGCCCCGGTGAGGGCAGCGCCGATCAAGTTACCGACTGGTAGTCAGCGGTCCACGCCGGCTCGTCGGTCCGGGTGAGACGGCGCGGGACCGGCCGTTCGCCGGGCCCAGCCCCTACCGTCGGTCACCCAGGGGCGGGGAGGGGCGGACCGGTGGCTGCGACGCGACGAGTCATGGCGCGGGCCGTGCCGTGGGCGGCGGTCCTGCTGCCGCTGCTGGAGGTCGTGCTGGTGCTCGCCGGCGTGCTGCCGTTCGCCGTGGCCGTCGTGGTCGCCGTCGTCCTGGAGCTCTGTTTCGCCGTCGTGCTCGTGGCCGAGTGGGTGCTCTTCCGCGGGGCCTACCGGGCTGCCCGCTCCGGCGGCGCCCGGCGGGCTGCGGCGGTGCACGCCGGGATCGAGGCAGCCGCACCCCGCCCGCTGGCGCTGCTGGTCCGCGCGGAGCTGGGCACGTGGCGCAGCCTGGCCTGGGCGGTGCGCCGCCGGCGGGTGGGGGAGCCGGGGGACGTCCCGCTCACCTACGCGTCCCGGATGGACGTGCTGCTCTGGACGGTCATCTGCCTGACGCCGGTGGAGGCGCTCGTCGTCCACCTGCTCCTGCCGTGGCAGACGGTGCGCTGGGTCGTGCTGGCGTTGACCGGCTACGGCCTGCTCTGGCTGGTCGGCTTCGCGTTGTCGTTCCGGCAGTGCCCGCACACCCTCGGCCCCGAGCTGCTGACGCTGCGGTTCGGCCACCTGCGCGAGACCGTCGTCCGGCTGGACGACGTCGTCGGCGCCACCGCGGCGACCACGACGGAGCACCGGCGCAACGTCGAGCAC
The DNA here is from genome assembly GCF_054177765.1 of Modestobacter lacusdianchii. Lineage (NCBI taxonomy): Bacteria > Bacillati > Actinomycetota > Actinomycetes > Geodermatophilales > Geodermatophilaceae > Modestobacter > Modestobacter lacusdianchii. The sequence goes on from NZ_JBJJTJ010000034.1 coordinate 4,264, forward strand.
ACCGGAGGGCTGCTGACCCTGTCGGTGGCGGGGGAGGCCAGCGTGCGCCTGCAGCTGCGGCCGGGGAGCACGGTCCGGCACGAGGGCGCCGAGCTCACCGTCGAGCAGGTGGCGTTCTTCGCCGACGACCCCCGCGCCGCCGTCCGGGCCCTCCGGACCGGGACGGCGGCGCGCCCGCGGGACTGAGGCTCAGCCGGCGGCGATCGCCTCGGCCAGCAGCGTGCTGGTCAGCCCGACCTGCCACTCCCGCGCACCGCCGGCGCGCAGCGCGGCGGCCACCGAGTCGGCGTCGGCCGGGGTGGGCGGGGACCACATCAGACGACGCACCAGGTCGGGGGAGAGCAGGTTCTCCACCGGCACCGACCACTGCTCCGACACCTGGGCCAGGGCCGCCCGGGCGGCCTTGAGCCGCGCCGCGGCGGCCGGCTCCCGGTCGGCCCAGCGGTTCACCGGCGGCGGGCCGTCGCCGGGGCGGCTGTGCAGCGGGAGCTCCTCCTCCGGCAGCGCCCGGGCCCGGTTCAGCGCACCGAACCAGGTGCCGACCAGCTTCCGGTTGGCGCGGCCGCGGAAGACCGGCAGCTCCAGCAGCGCACCCTCGGTCTTCGGGTCGGCCTGCACGGCCGAGACCATCGCCGAGTCGGGCAGCACGCGGCCGGGGGCGATGTCCCGGCGCCGGGCCAGGTCGTCCCGGGCCTGCCACAGCGACCGGAGCATGCCCAGCTGCCGGCGGCTGCGCAGCCCGTGCATGCCGGAGGTCCGGCGCCAGGGGTCGACCTTGGCGGCCGGGGGACCGGCGGCCAGGACCGCCTCGAACTCCTGCCGCGCCCACTCGGTCTTGCCCTGCTCGTCGAGGATCCGGGCCAGCTCGTCGCGCACCTGGACCAGGACCTCGACGTCGAGCGCCGCGTAGACCAGCCAGTCCTCCGGCAGCGGCCGGGTGCTCCAGTCGGCGGCCGAGTGCCCCTTCTGCAGCGACAGGCCCAGCAGCGACTCGACCACGGCGCCCAGGCCGACCCGGGGCAACCCGGCCAGGCGCGCGGCGAGTTCGGTGTCGAACAGCTTCGTCGGCGCCAGGCCCAGCTCGGCCAGGCAGGGGAGGTCCTGGTTGGCCGCGTGCAGCACCCACTCGACGTCCCCGATCGCCCGCTGCACCGGCGAGAGGTCCGGCAGCGGCACCGGGTCGATCAACCCCGTGCCGGCGCCGGCGCGGCGGATCTGCACCAGGTAGGCGCTCTGGCCGTAGCGGTAGCCCGACGCCCGCTCGGCGTCCACCGCCACCGGCCCGGAACCGGCGGCCAGCGCGTCGGCGTAGGCCACCAGCGCCGTCGAGGTCTCGATGACCGGGGGCAGGCCGTCGCGGGGGGCCAGCAGCGGCGTCGCGGGCGGCCCCTCGTCGACGGGCGCCTGCGCGGTGCTTTCGGAGGGCACGGCGCCCGGGTCGGTGCTCAGTTGATGACCCCCGAGCGGATGCCGAGCGCCACCATGTGCGCCCGGTCGCCGGTGCCCAGCTTGCGCGCGATGCGCGCCAGGTGGCTCTTCACGGTCAGTGCGGACAGGTCCACCTTCTCGCCGATCTCCTTGTTCGTGTGCCCGTCGGCGACCAGCCGCAGGATGTCCCGCTCGCGGGCGGACAGCTCACCGACAGCTTCCTCCACCCCCGTCTGGGTCAGCCCCTGGGCCAGGCTGCTGGCGATGCCGGGGTCGCCGAACACCTCACCGGACAGCGCGGCGCGCAGGCCCTCGGTGAGGGTGGCCAGCGGGCTGGTCTTGAGCACGTACCCCTGGACACCGGCCAGGAACGCGGCCCGGACGACGGCCGGGTCGGTGACCGAGGTGAGCACGACGGTCACCGGCCAGCCCTCGGTGCGCAGCGTGGGCAGCAGCTCCAGTCCGCGACCAGGGTCGCCGCCGCGGCCGGCGCTGTCCGGGCCGACCTCGGGCAGGTCGACCTCGAGCACGCACAGCGCCCGCGGGCCGGAGACGTGCGCGCGGACCCGCGCCTCCTCCAGCGAGGCGGCCTCCTCGACCTCCCGGGCGCCGAGGGCGCGCAGCCGGCCGGCCAGCGCCTCGCGCAGCAGCGGGGAGGGGTCGACGACCAGCGCGCTGGCGTGCGGTCCGAACAGGACGCCGTCGGACCACAGCTGGCCCAGGGGCATCTGCCCTCCTGTCGTCGGACCGGGCCCGGAACGCGGTGACCAGGTGCTGATCACCCGCGCGCGGGCCCGGCGTGTCCGCGCACTCGGCGCAAGTTGCGTTACGCCGAGTGGAGTACGGAGGGGAGTCTAGGCGTCGGTGCCGACGGTCTGCCCGTTCGAGCCGAGCAGCCGGATGCCGGCCGGCGGCAGCCCCGCGGCGTTGCCCAGCACCTCGAGGAAGGCCTGCAGGTGCCGGTCGAGGTCGGTGCCCTCCGCCGTCCAGGAGGCCCGGATCTCCACGTCCACCGAGTGCTCGGGGGCGGCGATGGAGCCGAAGCGGGTCGAGGCCGTGCGGGTGACCGTGCCGCCCACCGAGTGGTGCCGCGCACCGGAGTCGGCCAGGGCGTCGGTCAGCCAGCTCCAGGCCACCTCGGAGAACATGCTGTCGTCGACCATGTCGGAGTCGGTGCTGGCCGAGACGAAGCCGACGCAGCGGGTCGTGCCCTGCCACGCCTCGTGCCCGTCGGGGTCGAAGAGCACGATGAACCGGCCGCTGGCCAGCTCTTCCTCCGGGTCGTCGGGCGCAGCGACCTGCAGGCCGATGGCGTGCGACCACGGCGCCAGCCGCTGCGGGGCCGGGATGTGCTCGACGACGATCTCCGGGCGCGGGTGCACGGTCGCGAGCGCCGCGAGGGCGGCCGAGAAGTCGGCGGGCTGTGGCCCCGGTGGCACGGGTGTGCCACCGTCCAGACGAGAGCGCTGCTGGGCCACGAGCGCAGGGTAGGTCGCCCGCTCCCGGATGGGACCCCCCGACGCGCCGCCCTCCCCGGCCGACGCACAGCCGTGACCTGCGGGGCGAGCCGCCTCCGGCCCGTGCGCCGTCCGCCGGCGACGCCGGTCGGCACCGTCTGGGAGGATCGGCGTCCGTGGGAACAGCAGCAGGACCGGCCGACTCCGATCTCGTCCGGGCGGCGCGTGGCCTGCCGGTCTCGCGCACGCCGGTGTGGTTCATGCGCCAGGCCGGCCGCTCGCTGCCGGAGTACCGCGCGCTGCGGGCCGGCACCGCGATGCTCGAGGCCTGCCAGGACCCCGACCTGGTCACCGAGATCACCCTGCAGCCGGTCCGCCGGCACGGGGTGGACGCCGCGATCCTGTTCTCCGACATCGTGCTGCCGCTGGTGGTCGCCGGGGTCGACATCGAGATCAAGCCCGGCATCGGCCCGGTGATCGCCTCGCCGATCCGCAGTGTCGCCGACGTCGACGCGCTCCCGGCCCTGGAGCCCGACCGGCTGGACTTCCTCGCCACCGCCGTCGGCCGGCTGGTGGCCGAGCTGGGCGCGACGCCGCTGATCGGCTTCGCCGGCGCGCCGTTCACCCTGGCCACCTACCTGATCGAGGGCGGCCCCTCCAAGGAGCACGCCCGCACCAAGGCCTTCATGTACGCCGAGCCGGCCGCCTGGCAGCGCCTGCTGGAGCGTCTCGCGGTCTCGGCGGCCACGTTCCTGCGGACGCAGGTCGACGCCGGCGTCAGCGCCGTCCAGCTGTTCGACAGCTGGGCCGGGGTGCTCTCCCCGGCCGACTACGCGACCCGGGTGCTGCCGCACTCGCGCGCCGTCTTCGACGGGCTGGCCGCGCCGGACGTCCCGAAGATCCACTTCGGCGTGGGCACCGGTGAGCTGCTGCCGCTGATCGGGGACGCCGGCGTCGACGTCGTCGGCGTCGACTGGCGGGTGCCGCTGGACGAGGCGGCCCGCCGGGTCGGCCCCGGGTACTCGCTGCAGGGCAACCTCGACCCCGCGGTGCTGCTGGCCGACCGGGAGACCGTCGACCGCGAGGTGCGCCGCGTCGTCGAGCAGGGCCGCGCGGCCCGCGGGCACGTGTTCAACCTCGGCCACGGCGTCCTGCCCGACACCGACCCCGGTGCCCTGACGCACGTGGTGGAGCTGGTGCACGAGCTGACCGCACGATGACCGCCCCGGCCCGCACCACCCCGGCGACCACCCGCCGGCTGGTCGTCGTCGGCGCCGGGATCACCGGGCTGACCGCCGCCTGGGAGTGGCGCCGCACCCACCCCCACGGTGAGGTCGTGGTGCTCGAGGCCGGCGACCGGGTCGGCGGCAAGCTCGACCGGGTCGACCTGGCCGGCCGCTGGTACGACACCGGCCCCGAGGCCGTGCTCGCCCGCGTGCCGGAGGCCGTCGAGCTGATCGAGGCCCTCGGCCTGGCCGACCAGCTGGTGCCCGCCCGGACCACCCAGGCCTCGATCGAGCTGCCCGAGGGCCGGTTCCCGCTGCCGGCCGGCACGTTGCAGGGGGTGCCGACGTCCGCCGACGGGCTGGACGGCGTGCTCACCCCCGCGGGGGTCGAGCGGGTGCGCGCCGAGGCCGACCTGCCGCCGCTGCGGCTGGACGGCGACGTCTCGGTGGGCGGCCTGCTCCGTGCGCGGCTCGGCGACGAGGTGGTCGACCGGCTCGTCGAGCCGCTGCTCGGCGGGGTCTACGCCGGCCGCCCCGACGACCTCTCGCTGGCGGCCACCATGCCCGCGCTCGCCGCTCAGCTGCCCACGGCGACGACGCTGCTCGGTGCCGCCCTCGCCGCCCGCGACGCCGGCGCCCGCAGCCGCGGTGACGTCGACGGCCCGGTGTTCGTCACGGTGCGCGAGGGCATCGGCTCCCTGCCGGCCGCCCTCGTGCAGGCCTCCGGCGCCGACGTCCGGCTGCGCACCCGGGTCACGTCGCTGCGCCGCACCGCCGCCGGGTTCGAGCTGGACGTCGACGGCGGGGCGACCCTGACCGCGGACGCCGTCGTCCTGGCCACGCCCGCCGGGCCCACCGCCGAGCTGCTCGCCGACGTCGCCTCCGACGCGGTCGAGCCCCTGCAGGGGATCCCGTACGCCTCGATGGCGGTGGTCGCGATGGCCTTCCCCGAGCAGCCGGTCGCCGCCGGCTCGGGGCTGCTGGTGCCGCCGGTCACCGGCCGGCTGGTCAAGGGCGTCACCGTCTCCTCGTCCAAGTGGCCTCACCTGGACGGCGCGCTGCGGGTCCGGTCCTCGGTCGGCCGGTTCGGTGACGACGCCGCCCTGCAGCGCGGCGACGACGAGCTCACCGCCGCGGTGGTCGCCGACGTCGCCGAGCTGCTGCAGCTGGAGCGCCCGGAGCCGCTGCAGACCGAACTGGTGCGCTGGGTCGACGGGCTGCCGCAGTACCTGGTCGGCCACCCGCAGCGGGTCGCCGCGGTGCGGTCGGCGGTGGCCGCCGTCCCCGGCCTCGCCGTCGCCGGCGCGGCCTACGGCGGGGTCGGCGTCCCGGCCTGCATCCGGGACGCCCGCCGGGCCGTCGCCGCCCTGGGCTGAGCCGGCCGCACGTGCGCGGCGTCACGCCGGCGGCGGACCGACGTCCCTGACGGGTGCCGCCGGCGGCGAGCGACAATGAGGTCATGAGCGAGCAGACCGAAGAGCGCAGCATCGGCAAGCGGGCGAACGAGCTGAACGCCCGGATCCGCTACACGATGTGGTCGGTGTTCAAGCTCGCCCGCCCGCTCGGCGACGACCAGCGGGCCGCGGCCGCCGACGAGGTCACCGCGCTGTTCGAGGAGCTCGCCGGCAAGGACGTCGTCGTCCGCGGGGTCTACGACGTGGCCGGGCTGCGCGCCGACGCCGACCTGATGATCTGGTGGCACGCCGAGACCCCCGAGGCGCTGCAGGAGGCCTACGGCCGGTTCCGCCGCACCGCGCTGGGCCGGCACCTGGAGCCGGTGTGGTCGCAGATGGCGCTGCACCGCCCCGCCGAGTTCAACCGCAGCCACATCCCGGCGTTCCTCGCCGAGGAGGAGCCGCGCCGCTTCGTCTGCGTCTACCCCTTCGTGCGCTCCTACGAGTGGTACCTGCTGCCCGAGGAGGAGCGGCGGGACATGCTCAAGGAGCACGGCATGCAGGCCCGGCCCTACCCCGACGTGCGGGCCAACACCGTCTCCTCCTTCGGCCTGGGCGACTACGAGTGGATGCTCGCCTTCGAGGCCGACGAGCTGCACCGCATCGTCGACCTGATGCGCGACCTGCGGGCCAGCCGCGCCCGCCGGCACGTGCGCGAGGAGGTGCCGTTCTACACCGGCACCCGCAAGCAGGTCGCCGAGCTCGTCGCCGGGTTGCCCTGATGATGGGCGTCCTCCGGACGCCACCGCGGCCAGGAGCCGTGCCCGACCGGCGTTGAGCCGTTGGCCGCGGTCCCGGCGGGACCCTGCGGGCCCGCGCCGGGATCGCGGAGCCGCTGACCGCCGTCCCCGTCGGGACCCTCCGGGCCCGCGACGGAGCCGACGGGGTCGCTGGCGCGACGGAGCGGCGGGTCCGTACCCGTGCCCGGCGATGCAGAAGGCCCGCGCCGGATCCTGCGGGGTCGCTGGCGCGACGCAGCAGCGGGTCCGTAGTCGTGCCCGGCATGACGAACGGCGCGTTCCCCGGTGGGGGAGCGCGCCGTTCGCGTGCCTGCTGGGCTGTCAGCTCTGGGGGGAGTCCAGCGTGATGCTGACGGAGTTGATGCAGTAGCGGTCGCCGGTGGGGGTCTGGGGGGCGTCGGCGAAGACGTGGCCCAGGTGGCTGTGGCAGCTGCCGCAGAGCACCTCGGTGCGGAGCATGCCGTGCGTGGTGTCGTCACGGAGCACGACGTTGTCCTTGGCCGAGGGCTCGTAGAACGACGGCCAGCCGCAGTGCGAGTCGAACTTGGTCTCGGAGCGGAAGAGCTCGGCGCCGCAGGCCCGGCACGAGTAGGTGCCGACCGCCTTGGTGTCGACGTACTCGCCGGTCCACGGCCGCTCGGTGCCCGCCTGGCGGAGCACGGCGTACTCCTCCGGGGAGAGCTGGGCGCGCCACTCCTCGTCGCTCTTGACGACCTGGGGCTGGTGGGCGGATGTGGTCATGCACCCACCGTACGGCGGCTGCGCCACCCGTGCCGGAGACGGGGACGACCCCGTCGCCCGAGTGGGCGACGGGGTCGTCGTGCCTGGTCAGCGCGGTGTCACCGCCGGACTGCCCGGCGTGGGGTCAGCCGCGGTGCCACCAGCCGATCAGCCGGTCCAGCAGCTCCTGCAGCACCGAACGGAGCTCGAACCCGGTGCTGGCCGTCTCGCCCGAGGTGCCGCGCAACAGCACCTCCTGGTCACCGGCCGGCAGCAGCACCGGCACGGTGAACCGGATGGTGACGGTGCCCTCGGAGTCGGCCACCGCGCTGCCCAGCTGTCCGCGGTTGCGCGAGGGCAGCGAGGCCGTCACCCGCTCACCCGGCTCGAACCCGGTGCCGGTCACGGTGACCCGCTCGCCGCGGTAGGGCCGCGGGTCGCTGATCGTCGCCTGGGCCGGCACGTCGGCCTCGGCGGGGGTGATGCCGATCACGGTCGGGTTGTGGTCGCTGGACCGGTACGGGTCGGGGGAGAAGAACGGCTCGTACCCGGCGTACTGGTAGGCGAAGGACTCCTCGGCGTTGATCTCCCAGATGTCGTGCCCGGTGATCTTCGGGAACAGCGACGGGGTCGCGAAGACGTGGTCGAGCGAGCCCGCGGCACCGTCGAAGACGTAGCTGTACTCGCCGTCCTCGCGGACCTCCTGGTAGCCGGCCGCGCGGAGGACGTCCAGCGGGTCCTCGTTGCGGTAGGAGTTGAAGTCGCCGGTCAGCAGCACGTCGTCGTCCCCGCTGGTCGCAGCGACCTCGCCGGCGAAGTCGACCAGCACCTCGGCCTGGCGGACCCGGTCGCCGTTGCAGTTGCCCTGCCCACCGACCGACGTGTCGTCGCTGCCGGCGCCGCAGCCGCTGCCCTTGGACTTGAGGTGGTTGGCGATGACCGAGAAGACCTCGCCCTGGAAGTCGAACGTCTGCGCGATCGGCGTCCGTGCGTTGGCGAAGACGGCGGCGGCCTCGTCACCGGTCGGGGTCATCGGGGCACCGACCGGGGTGACCCGGTCGGTGCGGAAGATGATCGCGTTGGTGATGGCGTCGGTGTCCTCCCGGGCCCGCACGTGGTCCCAGTCGTGGCCGTCGACCTCCTCGAGCGCGGCGATCAGCGTCTCCACCGCCTCGTACTCGTTGGTGGAGTACAGCGCCGAGTTCTCGATCTCGTGCAGCGTGAAGACGTCCGCGTCCATCGCCGCCATGGCCGCGACGATCTTGGCCTCCTGCTGCTGGAACTCCGACTCGCTGGTGGCCCCGCGGGGCTCGAGCACGCCGCCGCCGACCTCGTCAGGCGTGCGGATGAAGTAGTTCAGCACGTTGAAGTCGGCGATGCGCAGGTCGCCCAGGACATCCTCGGGAGCCGCCGTCCGCGGGTTGCGCTCGGGGAAGCTCGTCCCCTCGGCGGTGCCGTCGGAGGGCTGCAGCCGCCACTCGTCGAAGCCGTAGCTGAGCACCACAGGCTGGTCGATGAGCGCGCCGTCGCCGACCCGCACCGGGTCGTCGGCGGTCAGGTACGGCGGGGCCTCACCGGTCGAGCCGAAGCTGGTCGAGCGGCCGTCGTCGACGATCACCGACCGGGCCTCGTTGCTCTCCGCCACCGCGGCCGAGGCCGGGCCGGGCTCGGCCGCCTCGGTGGGGGAGATGAGCCGGCCACCGGCGGCCAGCACGACCTCGCCGTACCGGTTCAGGTCGTAGACCTCGGTGACGGTCAGGTCGTCGGCGGGCTCGACGAGCATGCTCTCCAGCGCCTCGCGCTGGGCATCGGTCGACGGCAGCGGCAGCGGGGTCGCCGCCGGCAGCTCGCCGGGGCCGCAGTCGGTCACCGCCGTCGCCGTGATCTGGGTGGCCTCGTAGAACTCCGAGACGGTGCCGGTGACGGTCACCGTGTCGCCCAGGTCGAGCGACGGCAGCTGCTCGCCGTAGACGAAGACGCCGTCGGAGGTGCGGGCATCGCCGTCGCCGGCGTCCTGCACGTGCACGCCGTCCAGCCCGCCGTCCTGCAGGTCGGCGACGACGGTGCCGCGCACGGTCACCGTCTGTCCCTGCACCGGGCTGGCGTCCCCGGGGCCCTGGACCGAGCCGATCGGCACCACGGTGGCGTCGCAGGCCTCGCCGGCCGGCAGCTCGCCGCCGCCGGGGGTGCCGCCGCCGGCGCCCGGGACGTTGGCTGCACCGAAGGTGCTGGCCGCCGGGCCGAACCAGGTGTCCTCACCGGGGGTGCGCTGCAGCGACTGCCCGGCGTCCTCGGTGCCGGCCTCGGCCACGCCGATGTCGGTGCTCGTCGTACCGGCCGCCGGACCGTTCGTGGCGGTCAGCGTGCCCTCGTAGCTCCAGAACTCCACGACCGCGCCGTCGGCGTCCACCAGGGCGAAGGCGTCGGGCGAGCCGTTCTGCACGCCGTTGGACGGGTAGGTGACCACGGAGATGCCGGACTCGCTGGCCGGCACCGGGTCGGTGTCGTACGTGGCGCCGTTGCTGCCGTTGTAGAGCACGACGGTGTAGGCCCCGGCCGCGATCGGCCCGTCGGCGGTCACCTCGATCGCCTCGCCGGTGTCGGTGCCGGCGTTGTCGTAGTGGATCTCGGTGAGCTGGGCGGTGCCCGTGGGCTCAGGCGTGGGCTCGGGCTCGGGGGTCGGCTCGGGCTCGGGGGTCGGCTCGCCGCCGGGAGCGGTGAAGAGGTCGGTGGCACCGAAGGTGCTGGCGGCCGGACCGGACCAGGAGCCCTCGTCCACTCGCTGGAGCGACTGGCCGGCCGGCTCCGTGCCGGTCTCGACGACACCGATGTCGGTGGAGGCGACGCCGGCCGCGGGGCCGCCGGCGGCGGTCATGGTGCCCTCGTAGCTGAGGAACTCGACCACCGTGCCGTCGCCCGCGATCAGGGCGACGCCGTCCGGTGCACCGTTCTGGATGCCGTTGGCCGGGTAGGCCAGCACCGCGACCGGGGTGCCGTCGGCCTGGGTGGTGACGTCGGCCGCGGTGATCGTCCGGGTGTTGTAGGCGCTGCCGTTGCTGCCGTTGTAGAGCACGACCTGCATGCCCACGAGGTCGGTGCCGGCGGGCGCGGCGACCTCGATCGCCTCACCGCTGTCGGTGCCGTCGTTGTCGTAGTGGATCTCGGTGATCCGCGCGTCGCCGGGGGCGGCCTGCGCGGGCGCCGCCACGACCAGGCCGCCGGCGGCCAGGGCCCCGACGGTCAGGCCGAGGACGGCGGAGCGAGAGTATCTGGAGAGGGACACGCGGGACTCCTCGGACGGTCGGGCGCTGACCGGTCAGGGGCGGTCGGACCCCCCGATCCTGTCAGTGCCCTGAGCGACCACTGATGAACATCCGGTAACGAACTACGCGCTGCTAAGAACTCCCCGGTGACCCGGCGTGTCGGGTGGGGGGCGTGCGGGTGCCCGGTGCCGGTGAGGGGCTCGTACCGTGGTCGCGGCACCGCGTCCGGTGGTGCCGCCGTCCGCCGAGAGGACCCATGAGCACCCCGCAGCCCCTGGCCGACACCTGGTTCACCCGAGACCTGCCCGTCCTGCGGGCCATCGTCCGGCTGATCGACGAGCCGCCGCACGGCAGCGCGCCCTACCTCGGGGCGGTGGTGCCGGCCAGCGGTCTGCCCAAGCCGCAGGTGGTCTCGGCGGCCAACGCCCTGGTCACCGCGGGTTACGCCGAGGCGCTGACCAACCACGCCGGTGAGATCGTCCGGTTCACCGCCGTGTCGGGGGAGGCCCGCCGGCTGACCGGGCTGTGGCCCACCCCGCAGAGCGAGTGGGAGCGACTGGTCGAGCAGGCCCAGGCGCGGGCCGCCGGTGCGATGACCGACGTCGAACGGGACCGGTGGCGGGCGTTCGCCGACGCCGCGGTCGCCGTCGGCCCGGACGACGGTGCGCTGCTGATGTCCGCGCTGATCGGCGGCTACGTCCCGCGCGCTCGCTGACGGCCGGGGCCGGACGCGACAGTGCCCCCGTCCGGTATCCCGGGCGGGGGCACTGTCGGTGGTTCAGAGGGCTGCGTTCAGCACCTCGGTCCGGAGATCAGACCGGGTTGACGTTCGCCGCCTGCGGGCCCTTCTGGCCCTGCTCGATGTCGAACGAGATGCGCTGGCCCTCATCGAGCGAGCGGTACCCGCTGGTCTGGATGGCCGAGTAGTGGACGAAGACGTCCGGGCCGCCGCCGTCGGGGGTGGCGAAGCCGAACCCCTTCTCCGCGTTGAACCACTTCACTGTTCCTTCGGGCATTGCTCGCTCCTAGCTGAGGTCGTGCGTCGGGGTCCTGCCAGAGCGCAGGGCCTTCCCGACGTGGTGAACCCTAGCGGCTCGGAGCCGTTCGTGGGGCACTCGGGCCCCAGAAGATCGCCGGGTGTGCCCGATCGGCTTCGGCTCGAAGGGGCGGAACAGTCGTCCCGGAGCGTCGGCACGGGCGCGCGAGCCGCTCAGAGCAGTCGCCCGGGTGGTTCCTCGGCGTCCCCGGGCCAGGGCCGCCCGGCGTGGGCGTCGGCCGCATAGGGGTGCCCGGTGGGGAGTCCGGCGAGCCGCGCGGCAGGCAGCGCGAGCGGCTCCCGGCGCCGGGACTCCGTGCGCCACGACGACACGGTGATCGGCGCGGGCGCGGCCCACTCCTCGGTGGCCTGCCGGGCCTGTTCCAGCCGGACGGCCTGCAGGTGCCTGCGCCAGCGGTGGCCCAGGACGTCGCTCGCCACCAGCACCGCGACCAGTACTGCGACGGTCAGGAACGCGTCGGCCAGCGCGGTGGCGACGTCCAGCGGGGTGATCTCGGGCCAGCTGACCTGCCCCAGCTGGTGCCCGACGATCTCGATGACGACGTACAGCGCGCCGTACACCAAGAGCGCGACCCGCATGACCCTGCTCCTCCGCCTGTCGTGGACCCCGTCGAACGGTTCCTCAACGACAGGTGGTGCCCGCCACCCGAGCCTGGGCACCGGCTGTGCGGCCCGGCGTCACCCCGACGGGTGAGCGCCCCGCCGGCTCAGCTCGCCGGGGCCTTCTTCGCGCGGCTGGGCTGTACGCGCATCGGCTCGCCGGGCATCTTGGGGTAGTCGGGGGGATAGGGCATCTCACCGAGCCCGAGGTCGCGTTCCTGCCGGTCGGCGAGCTCGATCAGCGGCTCGATGCCGAAGGCGTGGTCGGCCAGCCCGGCGTGCTTGTCACCCACCTCGCGGAACCGCGCCGGCATCGTGCGGACGTCGAAGTCGAACGGCGAGACGTCGGGCAGCTCGTCCCAGTCGACCGGGGCGCTCACCGGCGCGTGCGGCTTCGGGCGGATCGAGTAGGCGCTGGCGATCGTGCGGTCCCGGGCCATCTGGTTGTAGTCGATGAAGATCTTCTCGCCGCGCTCCTCCTTCCACCAGTTCATCGTGACCCGGTCGGGGATGCGCCGTTCCAGCTCCCGGCCGAAGGCGATCACCGCGCGGCGCACCTCGGGGAAGGTCCAGCGCGGCTGGATCGGCACGTAGACGTGCACGCCCCGGCCGCCGGAGGTCTTCGGCCAGCCCTCCATGCCGAGCTCGTGCAGCAGCTCGCGCACGTGCGGGGCCACCCAGACGGCGTCGGAGAAGTCGGTGCCCGGCTGCGGGTCGAGGTCGATCCGGATCTGGTCGGGGGACTCCACGTCGCCCCGGGACACCGGCCACGGGTGGAAGGTCAGCGTCCCGAGGTTGGCGCACCAGGCGACGACGGCGACCGAGTCCGGGGCGATCTCGTCCGCCGTCCGGCCGCTGGGGAAGGTGATGTGCGCGGTCGGCACCCAGTCGGGGGCGTTCTTGGGCACCCGCTTCTGGTAGAAGGCGTCTCCGGTGTTGTCCACCCGGGTGGACAGCCGGGCGCCCTCGAAGACGCCGCCCGGCCAGCGCTCCAGCGTGGTCGGGCGGTCGCGCAGGGCGAACAGGATGCCCTCGCCGACGGCGACGAAGTACTCGACGACGTCGATCTTGCGGATGCCCAGGTCGCCGAAGTACGGCTTCTCCGGGTTGCTCACCCGCACCTCGTGGCCGTCGAGCTCCAGGACGACGGCGTCCTTGCTGCTGGCCATCGGGCTCCGTCCGGTCGGGGCGCGCGGCCGCGCGCCTGCTCTGGCGGGCCAGCCTCGGGCCTGCCGGTCAGCAGCGCAAGGTCAGGCCGGGCAGGTCACCCCGTCCTGGGGGACGACGAGGTCGATCAGGTAGGCGTTCACGGCCGCGGTGACGCAGTCGTTCTTCGGGTAGGCGGTGTGCCCGCTGCCCTGCCAGGTCAGCAGCACCGCGTTCTCCAGGTCCTCGGCCATGTCGACCGCACCGGGCAGCGGGGTGACCGGGTCGCCCTGCGTGCCGACGACCAGGATCGGGGCGCTGCCGGCGGCGTCCCGCTCGGGCAGCGGGGTGCGCGGGGCGTCCCAGGCCGGGCAGGTGTAGAGGCCCAGTGCGGCGTCGGCGCCGAACAGCGGGTACGTCGCGCCCCAGGTGGTGACCAGCTCGCGCACCTGGTCGGTGCTGATCTCCTCCTCGGTGTCGGCGCAGGTGATCGTCACGTTGGCGTCCACGACGTTGCTGTAGGTGCCGTCGTCGTTGCGACCGGTGTAGGTGTCGGCGAGGGTGAGGATGCCGGCGGCGTCGCCGTTGCGAGCGGCCGCCAGCGACTGCGCCAGCTGCGGCCAGGCGCTGGGCTGGTACAGCGCCGAGCGGATGCCGTTGAGGACCAGCCCCGGCGTCGCCTGCCGGGTCTCCCCGGGCCGGGAGCTGGCGATCGGCGCGGCGGCGGTCTGGGTGAGCAGGTCGTTGACGAACGCCCGCGGGTCCGGCCCGACCGGGCAACCACCGATGAGCGCGGTGCAGTTGGCGGCGAAGGCGTCGAAGGCGGCCTCGAAGCCCTGGGCCTGGGCCTCCGCGAACTCCTGCCGGGTGGCGTCGGGGTCGACCGCGCCGTCGAGGACCATCGCCCGGACCTGCTCGGGGAACAGCTCGGCGTAGGTCGAGCCGAGCGTGGTGCCGTAGGAGTAGCCCAGGTAGTTCAGCTGCTCGTCGCCCAGCGACTGCCGCACGAGGTCCATGTCGCGGGCGCTGTCGACGGTGCTGAAGGCGCCCAGCGCCTCGTCGTACTCCTCGGCGCACCCGGCGGCGATGTCGTCGACCCGGGCGAACGCGGCGTCCAGCGCCGCGGCGTCGGTGGCGCGCGGGTCGGCGGCGAACAGCTCGTCCTTGTCGGCGTCGGAGATGCACTCGACCGGCGTGGACAGCCCGACGCCGCGCGGGTCGACCCCGACGATGTCGAACCGGTTGACCACGTCGGTGGGGAGGGTCAGTGCCGACTGGATGGCGGCGTCGGTGGCCGACTGGCCCGGGCCGCCGGGGTTGACCAGCAGGGAGCCGATCCGGCCGGTCTGCCCGGCGAGCGTGGCCCGCACCAGGAAGAGCTGCAGGGTGCCGCCGTCGGGGTCGTCGTAGCTGACCGGCACCGTCGTCGTCCCGCAGGAGAACGCGAGGTCGCGCTCCGAGCCGGGGCGGCCGGCGATGATCTGGTCGATGTCGGCGTCGCAGTCGGTCCAGTCGATCGGCTGGGCCTCCGGCGCCGCCGTGGTCGCCGGGGCCGAGCTGCTGGCCGCCTCGTCGGAGTCGCCGGAGGAGGTGCAGCCGCTCACGGCGAGGGTGAGGGCGAGCAGGGACCCTGCGGTGGTGGCCAGGCGGCGGTGCGCGGTCATGATCACCAAGAGTAGGAGGCGCAGCTGTGCGCGTCAGCCGGAGCGGGCGTGACGAAGTGCTCAGCCCGCCGGGAACTCACCCGCCGAGCACCTCGGCCAGGTCGTACCGCACCGGCACCTCGAGCTGTTCGTAGGTGCACGACCGCGCGTCCCGGTCGGTGCGCCAGCGCAGGAACTGGCCGGTGTGCCGCAGCCGGCTGCCCTCCAGCTGGTCGTACTTGATCTCCACCACCAGCTCGGGGCGCAGCGGCACCCAGGACAGGTCCTTGCCGGCGTTCCAGCGGCTGGTCGCCCCCGGCATCCGGTGCTCGCCGTCGGTGTCGGTCTGGGCGTTGGCCCAGTCCTGCCACGGGTGGCCGTCCAGCGCCTCGGCCCGGTAGGGGGCGAGTTCCTCGACCAGCTCGGCGCGGCGCTTCATGGTGAAGGACGCCGCGACGCCGATGTGCTGCAGGTCGCCGGCGTCGTCGTAGAGGCCCAGCAGCAGTGACCCGACGATCGGGCCGCTCTTGTGCCAGCGGAACCCGGCGACCACGCAGTCCGCCGTCCGGACGTGCTTGACCTTGGTCATCAGCCGCTGGTCGGGGGCGTAGGGCTGGTCACCGCGCTTGGCGATCACGCCGTCCAGGCCGGCGCCCTCGAACTCGTCGAACCAGCGACGCCCCACCGCCGCGTCGGAGGTGACGGTGGAGACGTACACCGGCGCCTGCACCCCGGCCAGCGCCTCCCGCAGCCGGGCCTGGCGGTCGGCGTAGGGGGTCTCCATCAGCGGCTCGTCGCCGAGGGCCAGCAGGTCGAACGCGACGAAGGACGCCGGCGTCTCGGCGGCCAGCTTGGCCACCCGGGAGGCCGCCGGGTGGATCCGCTGCAGCAGGGACTCGAAGTCCAGCCGGTCACCACGCGGGACGACGATCTCCCCGTCGACCACGCACCGCTCGGGCAGGTGCGCCTTCACCGCCTCGACCACGTCGGGGAAGTAGCGGGTCAGCGGGCGCTCGTTGCGGCTGCCCAGCTCCACCTCGTCGCCGTCCCGGAAGACGATGCAGCGGAACCCGTCCCACTTCGGCTCGTAGAACCAGCCCTCGCCGGTGGGCAGCGCCGCGGCGGGCTTGGCGAGCATCGGCTTGACCGGGGGGTTCACGGGCAGGTCCATGGCGGTAGTCAAGCAGCCCGGCGGCGGCGCGCACGGTGACCGCGCTGCGCCGCGGAGCGGTCAGCGGCTCAGCGACTCAGCCGCCCGGGGCACGGCGGCGAACGGGCTGACCCCGAGCCACCCGGGCAGCGCCCGCACGGCCGCCGCGTCGCCGTGCAGCCGCAGCACGCCGTCCTCCCGCGCCTGCGCCCAGGGCAGCTCACCGAGCCAGATCCGGGTCAGCGTCTCCGCGTCGGTGTCCAGCCAGACGCTCACCGGGTGCCCGGGGTCGACGTCGCAGGCGTCCACCCCGGCGGCGGAGAGGACGAGCCACCAGTGGCGCTGCCGGGCGGGAGCGGTGGGCAGCAGCACCTCGACGGTCACCGCCCGGGAGGGCAGGTGGGTGGGGTCGACCGTGCGGGCGATGTCGAGCATCAGCAGCGTCGGGTCGAACTCCTCCGGGTGCAGTCGCTGCATCCAGCGCTGCCCCCAGGCGCCCATGCCCTCCAGCAGCGGACGCAGCTCGGTGCCCGCCGCGGTGAGCCGGTAGCGCGGCTCACCCTCGTGCAGGTGACGCTCGACCAGGCCGACCCGCTGGAGCTCGCGCAGCCGGGCCGACAGCAGGGAGGGCGACATGCGGGGCACCCCGCGGGCGATGTCGGTGAACCGCTCGTTGCCCCAGAGGAGCTCGCGCACCACCAGCAGCGTCCAGCGCTCGGCGAGCACCTCGGCCGCCCGGGCCACCGGGCAGTACTGCCCGTACCGCTTCACCGCGTCCCACCTCTCCCCGAGGCGTGCAGCCGGGCCGGCCGGCGCTACAGAAACGGTAGCGGTGCGCGGCGTCGACGAGCGGGACTCTCAGCGCCTCACGCCGGATCGAGGAGAGGGGACCGCCATGGCGGGCAAGGCAGTGATCAGCCTGACGACCGGGCTGGAGGACACCGAGAAGGTCACGGTGGCGTTCCTGGTCGCCACCGCGGCCGCGGAGGAGGGCCGGCCCACGCTGGTGTTCCTGACCAAGGAGGCGGTCCGGCTGGCGGTGCCGGGGGTCGCGGTGGGGGTGGCCTGCGCCGGCTGCCCGTCGTTGCCCTCGCTGGTCGAGCGCTACCGGGCGGCGGGCGGCCGGCTGCTGGTCTGCCCCATCTGCGTGCAGGCCCGGGAGCTCGGGGACGCCGGGCTGGTGGACAACGCCGAGCTGGGCGGCACGGTGCCGATGTGGCGCTGGATCGGCGACGAGCCGGCGACGACGTTCAGCTACTGACCCGCCCGGCCGCCGCCGGTCCGGTCGAGGGCGTACCGGGTGAACAGCACGCCGTCCTCGTCCAGGGCCTGCCGCAGCTCGGCCCGCAGCGGGGTCCCCAGGGCGGCGGGCAGCAGGCCGGGGCCGCCACCGACCAGCTGCGGGGCGAGCGACAGGTCCAGCTCGTCGACCACCCCCGCCGCCAGCGCCGCGGAGAACAGCGCCGGGCCGCCCTCGCAGAGGACCTGCTCGAGACCGCGGTCGGCGAGGGCGTCCAGCGCGGCCGGCAGGTCGACCTCGTCGTCGCCGCACACCAGCACCTGCACCCCGGCGGCGGCCAGCGCCGCGCGCCGCTCGGGCCCGGCGGACGCGCAGGTCACCAGCAGGGTCGGGGTGACCGCGTCGGTGACCAGCTGGTCGTCGGGGGCGAGCGACGCCCGCCGGGAGACCACCGCGACCGGCATCGTCGCCGGCCGGCCGAGCTCACCGCGCAGCCGGCCCACCGCGGAGTCGGGCAGCACCGGGCGGTAGCCCTCGGCCGCGGCCGTCCCGGCGCCGACCAGGACGACGTCGGACAGCGCCCGCAGCACCCGGAACACCCGCCGGTCGCCGTCCGAGCCCAGCCCACCACTGCGGCCCTCGACGCTGACCGCGCCGTCCAGCGAGGCGATGAAGTTGACCCGCAGGTGCCGGCCCGGCGCGACGCGGTAGGCGTCGGCCAGGCCGGCCGGGTCGGCGGGGAGTGGCGGCACGCTCAGTGGGTGGCCAGGACGACGGCGCTCTCCGCCGGCACCGTCACCTGCGTGCCGTCCAGGTCGGGGAGCTCCCCGCTGGCGAACAGCACGTGGGTGGCGGGTGCGTCCAGGTCGACCTCGCGGGGCTGGTCGGAGAGGTTGGCGACGACCCGCAGCGAGCCGCGGTGCACGACCAGCCACCGGTCGGCGTCGTCCCAGTGCACCTGGACCGCGGACAGGTCGGGGTCGACCAGCTCCGGGTGCCGCCGCCGCAGCGCGATCAGCGCCTTGTGCACGGCGAGCACGTGCGCGTGCGGCTCCTGGGAGACCTCGGACCAGTCGAGCTTGGAGCGGGTGAACGTCTCCGGGTCCTGCGGGTCGGGCACCACGGCGGCGTCCCAGCCGTGCGCGGCGAACTCGCCGATCCGGCCCTCGGCGGTGGCCTTGCCCAGCTCGGGCTCCGGGTGGCTGGTGAAGAACTGCCACGGGGTCGAGGCCCCCCACTCCTCGCCCATGAAGAGCATCGGGGTGAACGGGCTGGTGAGCACCAGGGTGGCGCCGACGCCGAGCAGCCCGGGGGAGAGGGTCGCGGAGATGCGGTCGCCGACCGCGCGGTTGCCGATCTGGTCGTGGTCCTGCAGGTAGCCCAGGAACTTCCAGCCGGGCAGTGCGGCCGTGTCGACCGGGCGGCCGTGGTGCCGGCGGCGGAAGCTGGACCAGTCGCCGGCGTGGAAGTAGGCGCCGGTGAGCACCTTGGCGAGCCCGCCGAGCCCGGCGGCGGCGAAGTCGGCGTAGTAGCCCTGGCCCTCGCCGGTCAGCTGGGTGTGCAGCGAGTGGTGGAAGTCGTCGCTCCACTGCGCGTCCAGCCCGGTGCCGCCGGCCACCCGCGGGGTCACCATGCGCGGGTCGTTGAGGTCGCTCTCCGCGATCAGCGTCAGCGGGCGGCCCTCGGCCACCGACAGCTTCGCCACCTCGGCGGCCATCTCCTCGAGCACGTGGGTGGCCCGCTCGTCGACGAGGGCGTGGACGGCGTCCAGCCGCAGCCCGTCGACGTGCATGTCGCGCAGCCACATCAGCGCGTTGTCGATGATGTAGCGACGCACCTCGTCGGAGTCCGGGCCGGACAGGTTCACCGAGTTGCCCCAGGTGTTGGCCCCGCCCTCGGCGAAGACCGGGAAGAACTCGGGCAGGTAGTTGCCCGAGGGGCCCAGGTGGTTGTAGACGACGTCCTGGATGACGCCGAGGCCGCGCTGGTGGCAGGCGTCGACGAACCGCTGGTAGGCGGCCGGGCCGCCGTAGGTCTCCTGCACGGCGTACCAGGCGACGCCGTCGTAGCCCCAGTTGTGCGTGCCGTTGAAGGCGTTGACCGGCAGCAGCTCGACGAAGTCGACGCCCAGGTCGGTCAGGTGGTCGAGCCGGTCGACCGCGGCGTCCAGCGTGCCCTCGGCGGTGAAGGTGCCGATGTGCAGCTCGTAGACCACCCCGCCGGCCAGCGGCCGGCCGGTCCAGGCGCGGTCGCCCCAGCGGTACGCCGACGGGTCGAACCGGCGGGAGAGCCCGTGCACGCCCTCGGGCTGCCGGCGCGAGCGCGGGTCCGGGCGGGGGGTCTCGGTGTCGTCGAGCAGGAAGCCGTAGTCGGCCTCGGCGTCGGCGGCGACCGCGGCGCGCCACCAGCCGGCGTCGTCCCGCTGCATGTCGTGCACCTCGCCGCCCACCTGGAGGCGGACCCGCTCGGGCAGCGGCGCCCAGACGGCGAACTCGACGGGCTCGGACATGCGGGGGCCTCCAGGGCGCGGGCGGGGGACGGGCAGGTCGATCATGCCCGGGCACCCGGCGGTCAACCGTGACAGCGGGCACGACTGGCGCACCTGCGGCGTCCACCCGGGGGATGACCTGGTCACGACGGCGTTTCCGTCGCCGGGATGACCACGACGGGCCCTCCGCACCGCTACGTTCCTGACGCTTCCGTTCCGCGCGACGAAGAGAGCCGACATGACGGTGGTCCGGACCTGGGTCCTGCCCGTGCTGAGAATCGTGATCTGGGCGGTGATCGCCGTCGCGCTCGTGGTCCTGGCCTTCCGCGGCAGCGGTGGCGACGCCGACCCGGCCGGGGCCTCCGGCGCGCCCGGTGTCGACCTGGGCTCGCCGGCCATCCCGGTCGGCCGCGGCACGGTCACCAACACGGTCTCCGTAGAGGGCACCATCGCCGCCGACCCGGCGGTGCCGGTGAAGGCCACCGCCGCCGGGACGGTGAGCCGGTTGCGGGTCGCGCCCGGGGCCACGGTCGCCGTGGGCGACGCGCTGCTGGACGTGCGGTACGAGGAGGAGCGGGACCCGATCGAGGGCACCGATGCCGAGGGCAACCCGACGTCCACCCCGCGCGACCCGCTGGTCAGGGTCGTCACCGTCACCGCGACGGCGGCCGGCCGGCTGGCCACCCTCGACGTCCTCAAGGACCAGGTCGTGGCGGTCGGCGACGCCGTCGGCACGATCTCCCCGGGCACCCTCTCGGTGACCGCGTCGCTCAGCCAGGCCGACCAGTTCCGCCTGCTCAGCCCGCCCGGCACCGCCGAGGTCACCGTCACCGGCGGGCCCGCACCGTTCACCTGCACCGGGCTCACCCTCGGCGCACCGCAGGGCGAGGGCGACCAGGCCACCGCCGGCATCGACCCGATGACCGGCATGCCGATCACCGCGACCACCACCGCCCGGTGCGCCGTCCCGGCCGGGGTGACGGTCTTCTCCGGGATGGCGGCGACCGTGGCCATCCAGGCCGGCGAGGTCGCGGACGCGCTCGTCGTGCCGGTGACCGCGGTGCAGGGCTCGGTGCAGAACGGCACCGTCTGGGTGCCCGGCGCCGACGGCACCCCGGAGGAGCGGCCGGTCACCCTGGGCCTCACCGACGGCCAGCAGGTCGAGATCACCGGCGGTCTCACCGAGGGCGAGCAGGTGCTGGAGTTCGTGCCGGTGCCCGACGACGCCGCCGCCGACCCCTACGGCATGGGCGGGCCGTACGGGTGAGCCTGCTCGAGCTCACCGGCATCGGCCGGGACGTGCGCCTCCCGGACGGGAGCCTGCTGCCGGTGCTGGCCGGGGTCGACCTGAGCGTCGCGCCCGGCGAGCACGTGTCGATCGTCGGGCGCTCCGGCTCCGGCAAGTCGACCCTGCTCAACGTGCTGGGCCTGCTGGACAGCCCGACCGCCGGCAGCTACCTGCTCGACGGGCAGCCGACCGACTCCCTCGGCGCACGGCGGCGGGCCCGGCTGCGGGGAGAGACCTTCGGCTTCGTGTTCCAGCAGTTCAACCTGCTGCCCCGGCGCACCGCGCAGGAGAACGTCGCCGCACCCCTGCTGTACGCCCGCGGCCGCGAGTTCCTGACCCGCAACCGGGCCGCGCGGGCGATGCTCGACCGGGTGGGCCTGAGCGCCCGCGCCCTGTCGGTGCCCGAGCGGCTCTCCGGTGGTGAGCAGCAGCGGGTGGCGATCGCCCGGGCCCTGGTCCGCGGGCCACGGGTGGTGCTCGCCGACGAGCCGACCGGTGCACTCGACGTGGAGACCGGAGCAGCGGTGATGGCCCTGCTGGCCGAGGTGACCGCGGAGAACGGGGCCGCTCTGGTGACCATCACCCACGACCTGTCGGTGGCCGCGCTGGCCGGCCGGCGCTACCGGCTCGACGCCGGCCGGCTCACCGCGGTCGCGGCCGGGGACGCCCTCGCCGCGGCGACGAGCGACCGGTCCGACGCATGACCGGGCTGCTGGGCACCCTCAGCGAGGCCTGGGGCGAGGTCCGGGTGCACAAGGCGCGGGTGGTGCTGTCGCTGGTCGGGGTGTTCCTGGCCGTGCTGGCGATGACCACGGTGACGGCGCTGGGCCAGATGGCCGCCCAGGTCCAGCAGGAGCAGGCCGAGGCCAGCGGGGGGCGGACGGCGACCATCGGCGTCTCGGCCTACGACCCGATGAGCGGCAGCGTGCCGCGCGAGGAGTGGGACGCCGGGGTGCAGGCGCTGGTCAGCCGGTACGGGCTGCCGGAGCAGGCGGTGGCCACCCTCGCCTACGAGAACGGGCTCTACCGCTTCCCCGGGGGCACGGAGGCGGTCGAGACCCGGCGGGTGTCGCCGTCGTACGGGCCGCTGCACCGCATCCAGCCGGTGGAGGGCCGCTGGTTGCGCGCGGGTGACCGGCAGAGCCTGTCGCCGGCGCTGGTGGTCAACCGGGACTTCCTGGGGCTGCTCGGGGTGACCGACCTGAGCGGTCACCCGACCGTGGTCATCGGCGGCCCGCAGCCGGTGCTCGCCACGATCGTCGGGGTGGCCGCCTGGAACGAGGGCTACCCGGCCGCCTACCGGATCGACTCCTCCGCCGGGGACGCCACCGCGTCGGCCGGCGGGGTCGGCTTCTGGTCACCGCCCACCCTGGAGCTGTGGGTGCCCTCCGACCAGGCCGACGCGGTGGTGGCCGCGGTGCGGACCGACCTGGCCCGGTTGCTGCCCGGCGCCGAGGTGCAGGCCAACCGGCAGGACCCGGAGAACCTGGAGGACACGATCGCGAAGCTCCGGCTCGCGGTGCGCGCCGCCGGCCTGGTGGTGCTGTTCCTGGGTGGGCTGGGCGTGCTGAACATCGGTCTGGTCACCGTGCGGCAACGGATCCGGGAGATCGGCGTGCGGCGCAGCTTCGGGGCGACCTCCGCGCGGGTCTTCTCCGCGGTCGTGCTGGAGAGCGTGGTGGCCACGGCCCTGGCCGGGCTGGCCGCGGTGGCCGTGTCCGTGGCGATCGTGCGCAACCTGCCGCTGGAGCGGTGGTTGGCCGGTGGCGTCCCGCTGGCCGACGCCCCCGGCTTCCCGGTCTCCGCCGCGGTCGAGGGGCTGCTCGCCGCCACGGCCGTGGGGGCGCTGGCCGGGCTGGTGCCCGCGCTGATCGCCGTCCGGGTCAAGGTGATCGACGCGATCAGGTTCTGACGCGGGCCCGCGCCCTCCCCACCGCGCACGGTGGGGAGGGCGGGGCGTGCCTCAGAGCGCCAGCTGCTGCCCGACGTAGATCAGGTGCGGGTCGCTGATGGTGCCCTGGTTGGCCGCGTAGAGCGCCCGCCAGCCGCCGGCGACGCCCTGCGCGCTGGCGATGCTGCCGAGGGTGTCACCCGGCTGCACCGTGTAGCTGCCCCCGGACGGGGCCGGTGCGGGGGCCGGTGCCGGATCGGCGACCGCCGTGGTGCCGCCGGTCAGGTACTGCCCGCACACCGGCCAGGCGCCGATGCCCTGGCCGACGAGCACCCGCTCGGCGACGGCGATCTGCTGGGCCGGGGTGGCCAGGTCGGCGCGCGGCGCGAACTCGAGGCCGCCGTAACCCTCCCAGGTGGGCTGGTAGAACTGCAGCCCGCCGTAGTAGCCGTTGCCGGTGTTGATCTGCCAGTTGCCGCTGGACTCGCAGTCGGCGACGCCGCTCCAGTCGTGCTCCCCGGCGGCCGAGGCGGGCGCGGCGAGGACGCCGATCCCGATCGCGGTCGCGCCGGCCAGGACGGCGCCGCCCCGGGTCAGGCGACGGGTCCGGGACGTGTTCGTGTGGGACAAGTGATCCTCCGATCACCGCCTGCGAGGTGAGCTGTCGGGTTCGGGCTGATCGATGCCCGGCCGGTCGTGCAGCGCGCACGGCACGGCTTCACCCCGAGACGCGCGGACGCGTCGGTGGAGAGTGGTTCCCCCGCCCCCGTCCTGGAATGCTCGGGGTCAGGCGACCGGCGGACGGGGTTGGGCGGTCCGGTGCCTCGTACCCGGCCATTCCGGCCCGGGCACGCGACCCATGGTGTGCGAGACCGTCCGGTTCCGCTCGTCCTCTCCGGTGCCGGTCGGGCGTCCGCCCAGGAGCGGTCGCGACAGGCCGGACGCTCGGCGGCTCCCCGTGGGCCGCCACCCACTCAGCGTCACCGCCCCCGGACGCCGAACGGCGGCCGGACCCAAGAGCCCGACCGCCGCTCGGCCCCCTCCCCGGCCCGCCCTGAGCTTGCGACGGGTGGGGAGGAAGGGGGTCCTTCCTCAGTCCCGCACGAGCAGCGCGACCGGCAGCTGGGTGAGCAGGTCGGCCAGCCGGACCCCGGCCCGGTCGGAGACGACCCGGTTGCCGGTGAGCAGGTCCCGCCAGGCACCGGTGCGCGAGCCGACGGTCGTGTCGCCCCAGCCGGTCTCGGCCAGGTGCACCGGCCGGCGGGTCGCCACCGTCACCACCCCGCCGCGGTCGAAGGCGATCACCGAGTCGGCGGCCGGCCCGGTCGCCTCGACCGGCATGTAGCCGGCGTACGCCTCGGGGGAGTCGCGGCGGTGCCGCAGCGTGCGGGAGACCACCAGCAGCTTGGCCGCACCCGTCTCGTCGACCGGCGGGACCCAGCCCTCGTCGAGCCGGCTGAGCAGCTCGCGCCGCAGGTCGTAGTCGACCGGACGGCGGTTGTCCGGGTCGACCAGCGAGAAGTCCCACAGCTCGGTGCCCTGGTAGACGTCCGGGACACCGGCGATGGTCAGCTGCAGCAGCTTCTGGCTCAGCGAGTTGCTGTACCCGAAGGGCGCGACCCGCTGCACGAACGCCTCGATCTCGGCGTGCGTGGTCGCGTCGTCGAAGGCCGCGTCGACCAGCGCGTGCAGCTGGTCCTCGAACTCCTGCACCGGGTTGGTCCAGGTGGTCGAGGTGCCGGCCTCCCGGGCGGCCTTCTCCACGTAGGCGTGCGCCCGCTCCCGGGACAGCGGCCAGGCGCCGACCAGGTTCTGCCACACGAGGTGGGCCAGCTGCCGGTCGGCGAGCGGGTGCCGGCCGAGCCAGCCGCGCACCAGGCCGGCCCACTCGCTGGGCACCTCGGCGAGCACCGCCAGCCGCGCCCGGACGTCCTCGCTGCGCTTGGTGTCGTGCGTCGACAGCGTCGTCATCGACGCCGGACGGCGCTCGGCCCGCTGCTGCTGCGCCTCGTGGAACTCGGCGACCGTGGTGCCGAACCGCGCCGGGTCGCCACCCACCTCGTTGAGCGCGACGAACCGGGCCCACCGGTAGTAGGCGCTGTCCTCCACGCCCTTGGCCATCACCGGGCCGGAGGTCTGCTCGAAGCGGGTGGCCAGCTCGGTGCCGGCCGAGCCGAGCAGCGGGTGCAGCGCGTCGACGGCGTCGGCCAGGTCGGCGCGGCGCTGCTTGACCGCCGCGACCGTCTCGTCCAGGTGCTCGCGGCCGTCAGGCAGGTAGCTGCGGTAGACGGGGAAGCTCGCCAGCAGCTCGGCCAGCCCCTCGCGCACCTGCTCGGCCGGCACGCCCGGCAGCTCGCCGACGATGCGCTGCAGCCGGGCCACCTCCGAGCCGAGCATGCCGTCGGTGACCTCGCGCTTGCAGTCGTGCACCAGCTGCGCGTAGTCGACCTGCCCACCGGCCAGCTCGGTGTCCAGGGCGGTGATCGCCGCCTCGCCGGCCGGGTCGACCAGCACCTCGTCGACCTCGGAGAGCGCGTCGTACCCCGTCGTCCCGGCCGTCTTCCACGACCCGGGCAGCTCCTCGCCGGGCTCGAGGATCTTCTCCACCACGGTCCACCGGTCGCCGGTGGCCTCGGCCAGGGCGTCGAGGTAGCCCTTGGGGTCGGCGAGGCCGTCCGGGTGGTCGATCCGCAGCGCGTCGACCGAGCCGTTCTCGACCAGCTCCACGATCAGCGCGTGGGTGGCCCGGAAGACCTCCGGGTCCTCCACCCGCAGCCCGGCGAGGGTGTTGATCGCGAAGAACCGGCGGTAGTTGAGCTGGTCGTCGGCGCGCCGCCAGTCGACCAGCTCGTAGTGCTGCCGGGCGTGCACCTCCTGCGGCGGCCCGCCCTCGGTGCCCGGGGCGATCGGGAACCGGTTGTCGTAGTACCGGAGCTCGCCGTCGACCACCTCCAGCTCCGACACGTCGTCCGCGCTGCCCAGCACCGGGATGCGCACCTTGCCGCCACCGAAGTCCCAGTCGACGTCGAAGGCGTCGGCGTGCGCGGACTCCCGCCCGTGCTGCAGCAGGTCCCACCACCAGGTCGACTCGGCCGGGTCGCTGACGCCCATGTGGTTGGGCACCAGGTCCAGCACCAGGCCCAGGCCGTGCTCGTGCAGCGCGGCGACCAGCCGGTCGAACCCGGCCCGGCCCCCGCGCGGCTCGTCGATGTGGGCGTGGTCGACGGTGTCGTACCCGTGCGTGCTCCCCGCCGCCGAGCGCAGCAGCGGCGAGGAGTAGGCGTGGGTGACGCCGAGGTCGGCCAGGTACCCGGCCACCGCCGCGGCGTCGTCCAGGGTGAAGTCGGCGGTCACCTGCAGCCGGTAGGTGCTGGCCGGCACCTCCCGGCGCCGGCCGGCGTGGAGCGGCTGGCTCACGGGGCGGCCTGCAGCACCACGGTGGCCCGGGCGGCGACGGTCAGCGTCTCCCCGGCCTTGACCTCGACCGGCTCGACCTCGCCCAGCTCGGCGGTGTCGACGACGACCGTCCAGCCGGCGCCGTAGTCGTCGCCGGGCAGGGTGAACTCGATCGGCTCGTGGTGCGCGTTGAACGCGAGGTAGAAGCAGTCGTCGACCACGTCCTCGCCGCGCTCGTCGGTCTCCCGGATGCCGTGCCCGTTGAGGTACATGGCCATCGACTTGGCGTAGCCGGCGTCCCAGTCCTCGTCGCTCATCAGCTCACCGGAGGGGGTCAGCCAGGCGATGTCCTGCACCGGGTCGCCCTCCTCGCGGCGCACCGGGCGGCCGTGGAAGAACCGGCGGCGGCGGAACGTCGGGTGGTCGGTGCGCAGCTTGGTGACCAGCTTGGTGAACTCCAGCAGGCCCTCGTCGACGTCCTCCCAGTCGATCCAGGTCAGCTCGGAGTCCTGGCAGTACCCGTTGTTGTTGCCGTTCTGGGTGCGGCCCAGCTCGTCGCCGTGCAGCAGCATCGGCACGCCCTGGCTGAGCATCAGGGTGGCGATGAAGTTGCGCCGCTGCCGGGCGCGCAGCTCGAGCACCTCCGGGTCGTCGGTGGGGCCCTCGACGCCGCAGTTCCAGCTGCGGTTGTGGCTCTCGCCGTCGTTGTTGCCCTCGCCGTTGGCCTCGTTGTGCTTCTCGTTGTACGAGACCAGGTCGTTGATGGTGAACCCGTCGTGCGCGGTGACGAAGTTGATGCTGGCCACCGGGCGACGGCCGGCGCCCTGGTAGAGGTCGGCAGAACCGGAGATGCGGCTGGCGAACTCGCCGATCGTGGCGTCCTCGCCGCGCCAGAAGTCGCGGACGGTGTCGCGGTACTTGCCGTTCCACTCGGTCCACAGCGCGGGGAAGTTGCCGACCTGGTAGCCGCCGTCGCCGATGTCCCAGGGCTCGGCGATCAGCTTCACCTGGCTGACGATCGGGTCCTGGTGCACCAGGTCGAAGAAGGCCGACAGCCGGTCGACCTCGTGGAACTGGCGGGCCAGGGTGGAGGCCAGGTCGAAGCGGAAGCCGTCGACGTGCATCTCGGTGACCCAGTAGCGCAGCGAGTCCATGATCAGCTGCAGCGCCTGCGGGGTGCGGACGTTGAGCGAGTTGCCGGTGCCGGTGGTGTCCATGTAGTACTGCTGGTCGTCCTCGACCAGGCGGTAGTACGTGCTGTTGTCGATGCCCTTGAACGACAGCGTCGGGCCCATGTGGTTGCCCTCGGCGGTGTGGTTGTAGACCACGTCGAGGATGACCTCGATGCCGGCCTCGTGCAGGGCGCGGACCATGCCCTTGAACTCCTGCACCTGCTGGCCGTCGGTGTCCTGCGCGTACTCGTTGTGCGGCGCGAAGAACCCGATCGTGTTGTAGCCCCAGTAGTTGCGCAGGCCCTTCTGCAGCAGGGTGTCGTCCTGCACGAACTGGTGCACCGGCATCAGCTCGATGGCGGTGACGCCCAGGCTCTGCAGGTGCTCGATCACCGCCGGGTGCGCGACGCCGGCGTAGGTGCCGCGCTGCTCCTCGGGGATGCGCGGGTGGGTCATCGTCAGGCCCTTGACGTGGGCCTCGTAGATGACCGTCTTGTTGTACGGGATCTTCGGCGGGCGGTCGACGCCCCAGTCGAAGTACGGGTTGATGACCACGGACTTCGGCATGTGCGGCGCGGAGTCGTCGTCGTTCTTCTCGCCCGACTCGAAGTGGTAGCCGAAGCAGGACTCGTCCCAGTCGATCTGGCCGTCGATCGCCTTGGCGTAGGGGTCCAGCAGCAGCTTGTTCGGGTTGCAGCGGTGGCCCTGCGCGGGGTCGTGCGGGCCGTGCACCCGGAAGCCGTAGCGCTGGCCGGGCTGGACGCCGGGGAGGAAGGCGTGCCACACGTAGGCGTCCATCTCGGGGAGGCGGATGCGCTCCTCGTTGCCGGCCTCGTCGAAGAGGCACAGCTCGACCTTCTCGGCCACCTCGCTGTAGATGGCGAAGTTGGTGCCGGTGCCGTCGTAGGTAGCTCCGAGGGGATAGGCGGAACCGGGCCACACCTGGGTGGTCATGAAGGGTCGTCCTCCTGAAGCTGGTCGCCCCTGGGCTCGGGGCGCAGGGCGCGGGTCGTCACGGCTGAACCGGGGGTTCGCCGCTGGATGCCCGCGTCGCGACCTCCCCACACCTGCCGAGAGGCAGGACACGTGTGCGGTGGCCGGGGGACGGCGGGGTGTCCGCGAGGAGTCTGCCAAGACCGCGGCGAGGGCGCGTCGCGTCCTGACCTCCCCGGACGCGACCGGGCCGTCCGGGGAGACGTCGTCCGGCCGGGACGGCGGAGGTGACCCGGCCCCGGGCCGGCAGCGGCCGGGCGGGGAGACGTCGTCCGGCCGGGACGACGGAGGTGACCCGCCCCCGGGCCGGCAGCGGCCGGGCGGGATGGGGCGGAGGCGCGAGCGGTGCGGCGCCGGCGAGGGCGGGCAGCCCGGCCACCGCCGACCTCGCCCGGGGTCCGGGTGGCGCTGGTGGTGACCGGTGCTGCTCGCTCCTGCGGGCGCCGACGCTAGGGGGTCGCCCGGGTCGACGGCAAGGTCCCCGGCCCCGTCCGGCGCGCCGGTCGCACCACCCGTCCCACGAGTGGGCAGGAGTGTGCCCGCGGGCCCCCGACCAGCACTGGGACGGCGGACGGCCCTTCTGTCGCACCCCCGTCGTACCGTCGTCCCCGTGCGCACCTCCACCGACATCCGGCCCAGCCAGGGGCGGTTCCGTGTCGTCAGCGAGTTCGAGCCCTCCGGTGACCAGCCCGCCGCCATCAAGGCCCTCGCCGAGCGGGTGAACGCCGGCGAGCAGGACACGGTGCTGCTCGGGGCCACCGGCACCGGCAAGTCGGCGACGACGGCCTGGCTCATCGAGCAGGTGCAGCGCCCCACGCTGGTCATGGCGCCGAACAAGACCCTCGCCGCCCAGCTGGCCAACGAGTTCCGCGAGCTGCTGCCCGACGCGGCGGTCGAGTACTTCGTCTCCTACTACGACTACTACCAGCCCGAGGCCTACGTCCCGCAGACCGACACCTACATCGAGAAGGACTCCTCGATCAACGAGGAGGTGGAGCGGCTGCGGCACTCGGCGACGAACAGCCTGCTCACCCGGCGCGACGTGGTGGTCGTGTCGACCGTCTCCTGCATCTACGGCCTGGGCACGCCGGAGGAGTACGTCGAGCGGGCGCTGAAGATCAAGGTGGGCGAGGAGCGCGACCGCGAGGAGCTGCTGCGCACCCTGGTCACCGAGCAGTACACCCGCAACGACCTGGCCTTCACCCGGGGCACGTTCCGGGTGCGCGGCGACACGATCGAGGTGTTCCCGGTCTACGAGGAGCTCGCCTGCCGGATCGAGATGTTCGGCGACGAGGTCGAGCGGCTGTACTACCTGCACCCGCTGACCGGTGAGGTGGTCCGCGAGGTCGACGAGCTGTTCGTCTTCCCGGCCACCCACTACGTCGCCGGCCCGGAGCGGATGGAGCGGGCGATCGCCGGCATCGAGGCCGAGCTCGAGCAGCGGCTGGCCGAGCTGGACAAGCAGGGCAAGCTGCTGGAGTCCCAGCGGCTGCGCATGCGCACCACCTACGACATCGAGATGATGCGGCAGGTCGGCTTCTGCTCCGGGATCGAGAACTACTCCCGGCACATCGACGGCCGAGCGCCCGGCAGCGCCGGTGCCTGTCTCATCGACTACTTCCCCGACGACTTCCTGCTGGTCATCGACGAGTCGCACGTGACGGTGCCGCAGATCGGCGGCATGTACGAGGGTGACATGAGCCGCAAGCGCACCCTGGTGGAGCACGGCTTCCGGCTGCCCTCGGCGATGGACAACCGCCCGCTGCGCTGGGAGGAGTTCACCGACCGGATCCACCAGACCGTCTACCTGTCGGCGACCCCGGGCTCCTACGAGCTGGGGCGGGTGCAGGGCGACGTCGTGGAGCAGGTGATCCGCCCGACCGGGCTGGTCGACCCGCAGGTCGTGGTGAAGCCGACCAAGGGCCAGATCGACGACCTGGTGCACGAGATCCGGCTGCGCACCGAGAAGGACGAGCGGGTCCTGGTCACCACGTTGACCAAGAAGATGTCCGAGGACCTCACCGACTACCTGCTCGAGCTGGGCATCAAGGTGCGCTACCTGCACTCGGAGGTCGACACGTTGCGGCGGGTCGAGCTGCTCCGCGAGCTGCGCCAGGGCGAGTACGACGTGCTCGTCGGGATCAACCTGCTGCGCGAGGGGCTCGACCTGCCCGAGGTGTCGCTGGTGGCGATCCTCGACGCCGACAAGGAGGGCTTCCTGCGCTCGGGCACCTCGCTGATCCAGACGATCGGGCGGGCGGCGCGCAACGTCTCCGGCGAGGTGCACATGTACGCCGACAAGATCACCCCGTCGATGGCCCAGGCGATCGACGAGACCAGCCGACGGCGCGAGAAGCAGATCGCCTACAACCTCGAGCACGGCCTCGACCCGCAGCCGCTGCGGAAGAAGATCGTCGACATCCTCGACGGCATCTACCAGGCCAGCGAGGACGCCGAAGGGGCCACCGAGCTGCTCGGCGGCTCGGGGCGCCAGCAGTCCCGCGGCAAGTCGCCGGTGCCGGGCCTGTCGTCGAAGAGCCGGGCCAAGGCCGGGTCGATCGACGTCCAGGGCCTGCCGCGCAACGAGCTGGCCGACATGATCACCACGATGAACGAGCAGATGCTGGCCGCGGCCCGCGAGCTGCAGTTCGAGGTGGCGGCGCGGCTGCGCGACGAGCTCAACGAGCTCAAGCGGGAGCTGCGACAGTTCGACGCCGCGCACGCCTGACGGAGGGCCCGCTCGCCCCCGCCGCTCGCGAGCTCGCGGCGGGGGCGAGCGAGGGGCGGGGTCGGGAACTCTGCCGGGGGCTCGATCGTTCAGCCGCTCGGATCCCATCGGGGGTGGCTCTCGGTTGCCCCCGGTGACCGGTCCACCGTGGAGGGGAGTACCCCGCGCACAGCTTCGTCGTCAACACGAGGTCCCATGACCTCCGGCGCTGCTGGCCGACGACGACCGTCGGTGGGAGAGACCTCCGGGTACTGACACGCCTGCCAGTCACACCGGAGGAACACGTACATGGACGTCCCCTTCTGGGTCTGGGCGATCACCGTCGCCGGGATCATCGGGATGCTGGTCTTCGACTTCGTCGGCCACGTCCGCACCCCGCACGCACCCTCGCTGAGGGAAGCCGGCACCTGGTCGGCCGTCTACGTCGGCATCGCCGTCGTCTTCGGGCTGCTGGTGCTCTGGTTCGGCGGCGCGACGCCGGGCGGTGAGTACTTCGCCGGCTACATCACCGAGAAGAGCCTGTCGGTCGACAACCTCTTCGTCTTCGTGCTGATCATGGCCAGCTTCGGCGTGCCCCGGATCGCCCAGCAGAAGGTGCTGCTGTTCGGCATCACGTTCGCCCTCGTCCTCCGGACGATCTTCATCCTCATCGGCGCCGCGGCGATCGAGAACTACAGCTGGGTCTTCTGGATCTTCGGCGGCATCCTGATCTACACCGCCGTCGTGCAGGCCCGCAGCGGTGGGCACAACGAGGACGAGGAGTACAAGGAGAACGCCGTCCTCCGGCTGGTGCGCCGGGTCGTCCCCACGACCGAGGAGCACCACGGCGACAAGATGACCGTGAAGCTGCAGGGCAAGCGGTACATCACCCCGCTGGCGATCGCGCTGATCGCGATCGGCACCGCCGACATCATCTTCGCCGTCGACTCGATCCCGGCGATCTTCGGGCTGACCCAGGACACCTACCTGGTCTTCGCGGCCAACGCGTTCAGCCTGCTCGGCCTGCGCCAGCTGTTCTTCCTGATCGACGGGCTGCTCGACCGGCTGGTCTACCTCGCCTACGGCCTGGCGGTGATCCTGGCCTTCATCGGGGCCAAGCTGGTCATCCACGCGATGCACACCAACGAGCTGTCCTGGATCAACGGCGGCGAGCACATCACCGTCGTCCCGGAGATCCCGACCTGGCTGTCGTTGCTGGTCATCCTGGTCACCCTGGCGGTCACCACCGTGGCGAGCCTGCGGCACGACCGGAAGGTGCGGGAGCGCCGGCTGGCCCGGGAGGGTGCTCCGTCCGAGGGCATCACCCCCACCGGCGCCCAGGAGGACGGCTCGCTGACCCACGAGGTCGACGGCGGGCGCACCCCGGCCGGGCGGGACGGGGACGGGAGCCCCGGGTCCTCGCGGCACACCGGCTGACGACCCGGCGCGCCGGCGGGCCGGAGGTGGCGCACGTCACCCCCGGCCCGCCGTGCTCCTGGCCGGAGACCCGGAGTGGTCATCCGGTGCACCGGTGGGGCGCCACGTAGAGTCCCGCGGCGTGGAGCTCCCCGTCTGGTTCGAGATCGCGACGTTCGTGGGGCTGACCGTCCTGCTCCTCGCCGACCTCGCCCTCGTCGTCCGTCGCCCGCACGAGCCCTCCGTCAAGGAGGCGACCGGCTGGGTGGTCTTCTACGTGGCCCTGGCGCTGGTCTTCGGCGCCATCGTCCTCGCGGTCACCAACGGCACGTTCGCCACCGAGTTCTACGCCGGCTGGCTGACCGAGTACTCGCTGTCGGTCGACAACCTCTTCGTCTTCGTGATCATCATGGCCCGCTTCCAGGTGCCCAGGAAGCTGCAGCAAGAGGTCCTGATGGTCGGGATCATCATCGCGCTGGTGCTCCGCGGGCTCTTCATCCTCGCCGGCGCCGCGCTGATCGAGCAGTTCATCTGGGTCTTCTACCTCTTCGGCGCCTTCCTCGTGTACACCGCGATCAACCTGGTCCGGCACCGCGACGAGGACGAGGACTACGAGGAGAACGGCTTCATCCGGCGCATGCGCAAGGTGCTGCCGATGACCCAGGACTTCCACGAGAGCAAGATCCGGGTCGTCCAGGACGGCAAGAAGCTCTGGACGCCGATGATCGTCGTGTTCCTGGCGCTGGGCACCACCGACCTGCTCTTCGCACTCGACAGCATCCCGGCGATCTTCGGCCTCACCCGGGAGCCGTTCATCGTCTTCACCGCGAACATCTTCGCGCTGATGGGCCTGCGCCAGCTGTACTTCCTGCTGGGCGGGCTGCTCAAGCGGCTGGTCTACCTGTCCCTGGGCCTGGCCGTCATCCTGGCGTTCATCGGGGTGAAGCTGATCCTCGAGGCCGTCCACGAGAACCAGTACCCGTTCATGGGCCACCGCGAGCCGCTGGAGAGCGTGCCGGCGATCCCGACCTGGCTGTCCCTGACGGTCATCCTCGTCGTCCTGCTGGTGGCCACCGTGGCCAGCCTGCTCAAGACCCGCGGCGAGAGCACCGAGGAGCACCCGGCGGCCGAGGTCGAGCGGGGCGAGTCGCCGGTCGGCACCGAGACGACCGGCCGCCCGGCGCCCGCGCCGGAGTCCGACTCCCGCTCCAGCTGACGTCGTCCCGGGGGGGGGGGGGGGGGGGGGGGGGGGGGGGGGGGGGGGGGGGGGGGGGGGGGGGGGGGGGGGGGGGGGGGGGGGGGGGGGGGGGGGGGGGGGGGGGGGGGGGGGGGGGGGGGGGGG